>NZ_CAWUDN010000104.1:0-29138 GCF_963920915.1 Nostoc sp. PCC 9305 | reverse complement strand
ACCACCTCAGTACCCCATTTTTGACTGTAGCGTTTCCTATCCTGTGAACGGTTACCAAAAATCGTCAGTACGGGCATTGGAGTAATTGGTTTGGCGGTCAAAGTCACAAAAGCTGGAGTGCAAGTAAGTACTGGTGATTATTTAGGAGCAGCAACAACAATAGCCGGAATGCCAGGAAATGACAATAACCCGACGACTAGTACCTAGTCGAGTTTTTTAATGCAAATAAATAAAACCAAAAACCTAATTGAGTTTTTGGTTTTATTTATTTGCATATTATTTTACCAATTGCTAAATACCTACGGAAAATGTGGTTTTTCCGGCTATAAATATTTACTGTTTATTGTCAATGCATAAGTCCTAAATATGCTCTAATTGTGATCGCAGACACCAGCAAACAGCATTAGTTTATAAAAAGCCCCGTTAATCAGCAACGTTGAATTTTTACTATTCCTGTAAAACAGTCTTTGATACAATCCTAGTTTTCTTAAGGTCAGCTTCGGAAAGTTCTTCTCCAGCTTGCAAGCGAGTCGCGGAAGTTTGCAACACTGTTGCTGCACCTTTATCTCCAATTTGTAAAGCAGTTTTAGCAGCTGTTTGTAGCATCGTAGCTGCACCAGTGCGATCGCCTTGTTGCAATTTCGCCTCAGCTAACTGGGTTTGCCGATACTTCGCTAATGCTAAAATAGACTTCTGCACCTGGGGATTAGATGTCGGTTGATACGCCCGCACTACATCTGCATACACTGGCATCAAGGGCGAAAGTAAACCTTCTTCGTTAACCAACGGGTCATCATAACGAATTTGCAGATGAGCGATCGCTTGTTTCCCTTCTGGCAATTGTCCCAGATAAATGTTCGCCAAAACTACCCTTTCCACATCCTGCATTAAATCTCCCAAACGCACAGCAAAGCTACCATCAGCTTCGGGTTCCACTGGTAACTCGATTGTATCTGGGGCAACTTGGGCAATGGGTTTCAATTCTGCTAGTCGGACATTGGGCACTAAAGATAACAGCAAGTAGGCATTAGTTAGCCCAATCGATTGAATCCGTCCGAACAGTCGGCTAAATTGCTCTACAGCTTGTTCAGGATGCTCAATATGGGCTAAAGTCCCACCACCGACATCGGCAATTTTTTCTAGCAAATCCTGATTCCAGCTATTACCAAATCCGAAAGTGTTGATAGTTAGGTTCAGCTTGGCAGCCTTTTGCGCCAGTTTGAGACAGCGTTTGTTGTCATCTCGCCCAATATCCCATTTCCAAATCCGCAAACCGCTTTCACCATGCCCATCCGTCAGCAGAAACGCCTGAGAAACAGCGCCTCTTGTGCCCTTCATCAATTCTGTAATTCCCAATTCCAAACCGTCAGCGATCGCAGTGCCGCCGCTAGCAGTCAGTTTGCTTTTTATTTGAGATTTGATGCTTTCGGGGTCTTCGATCGCTTGGTTAGGGATAATGACTTCCGCAGAACCGGAAAAAGCCACAACTGAGATGCGATCGCCTACTTTTAACCGATCGATTAATCCTTCCACCGCCTGGATCACCGTTTTAATTGGTTGTCCATGCATGGAACCACTTTTATCCAAAATCAAGCAGAGATTAAGGGGGAGATTTCGATCGGACTCACCAGCAATCGCAAAAATCGTCATTGCTAGTTGACGTTGGCTACTTGTTTGAGCCACATCAACATTATTGTCATTTAACGCCGAGAGCAATTTAACTTTCATTGAGGAGGAGTATCTTGCAAAACTGTTTTGGAGACAATTCTGGTTTTCTTGCGATCGCTTTCAGATAAATCTCCACCAGATTGTAGCTGGGTGGCAGAAGTTTGCAACACCGTCGCCGCCCCTGTATCTCCCATTTGCAAGGCAGTTTTCGCAGCCGTTTGTAACATCGTCGCTGCACCAGAGCGATCGCCCTGTTGCAATTTCGTTTCGGCTAGTTGGGTTTGACGATACTTAGCTAATGCTAAAATAGAATGTTGCACTTGGGGATTCGGGTCTGCTTGGTAGTTTTTGACTACATGGGCGTAAACTGGGATATTTGGTGTAACTAAACCTACTTTGTTGGCGGCTGGATCGTCGTAGCGGACTTGCACATTAGCGATCGCTTGTTCACCTGTTGGCAATTGTCCCAAATAAATATTAGCTAAGATTACCCGTTCTGCATCTTTCATTAAATCTCCCAACCGCACAGCGAAACGTCCATCAGCTTCTTGTTGCAGTGGTAACTCGATTGTGTCTGGGGAAACTTGGGCGATAGGTTTGAGTTCTGCTAGCCGGACATAGGGCATCAGGGAGAATAACAGATAAGCATTAGTCAATCCAACAGTTTGAATACGGCTGAACAGGCGATTAAACTCTTCCTCTGCCTGTTCGGGTTTTTGAATATAAGATAAAGTACCTAAGCCAGCATCGGCGATTTTTTCTAAAACATCTTGGTTCCAGTTGTCACCAAATCCCAAAGTATTCAAAGTCAAATTATAGCTAGCAGCCAATTGGGCAAATTTCAAACAGCGATTGTTATCACCGTGTTCATTTTCCCCGTCGGTTAACAAAAAGGCTTGGGAAACAGTATCTTTTTTGCCCTTCGCCAACTCCTCAATCCCCAAGCGCAGTCCTTCATCGATCGCAGTTCCACCATCGGCGGCTAGGCGATTAATTTGCTGTTTGATTTTCTCTGGATTTTCGACACTTTGACTGGGTACTAAGACTTTGGCACGGTGATCGAAAACTACCACACTGAGGCGATCGCCAGGATTGAGTCTATCTACCAGACGATTCGCTGCTTTTTTGACCGTTTCTAGCGATCGCCCGTTCATCGAACCACTATGATCGAGAATTAAGCATAAATTCAGAGGTACATGGCGGTCTTGAGTCTCTGCGATCGCTGAAATCGAAATTCCCAACTGACGTTGACTGTTCAGTTGATTTGCGTCCAAATTACCATCATTCAAGGCAGGCTGCAAATTAACCTTCATAACTCAAAGTCCCTATTCAGGATATACATTTAAAAAATAACTTCAAAGCACTACTTTAGCTCTACGGAAAACCTATCCAACACAAATACACTAATATAATCAGAATATCTTAGAAGCCAAGCATTGGCAGATGCGAAGCCACCTTCAGCATTAGGGAGAAATCCGCACCTTGAGGAAGACTGGCATCGCGCTAGGATGTATTACAGTTAACGGCATAGTTTCAGGCGATCAGTTGCTATGGACATTTCCCCAATCAAAGCTGTTCAAGCCCCATATTACGGCGATAGCTCTTACCGGACACCACCGCCAGATTTACCTTCCCTTTTATTGAAGGAGCGAATCGTCTATATTGGGATGCCACTGGTGCCTGCTGTTACGGAATTAATCGTAGCCGAATTGCTGTTTTTGCAATCCGACGACCCCGACAAACCGATTAAAATCTATATCAACTCCACCGGCACTTCCGGTTACAGTGGCGAACCCATTGGCTTTGAAACCGAAGCCTTCGCCATCTATGACACCATGAAATATATCAAACCTCCTATCCACACCATCTGCGTCGGTTCGGCGATGGGTATGGCAGCGATGCTTCTCAGTGCTGGTACAAAAGGTTGCCGCGCTAGTTTGCCTCACTCCTCGATTATCCTGCATCAGCCTAAGAGCTACGCCCAAGGTCAAGCAACGGATATTCAAATTCGCGCCAGGGAAGTTTTGGTAAATAAAGGGGCGTTAGTTGATATCTTACATCGCACCACTGGACAGGCTCCAGAAAAAATTACTAAAGACATGGATCGGTTGTTATATTTAACACCATACGAAGCGAAAGAATACGGTTTAATTGACCGAGTTTTTGAGAAAGAAGAACTTGCAAATCCCCCACTTCCTGCCAGTGTCCTTTAATTTAGTTAGGAGTTAGGAGTTATGAGTTATTGAAAACTCCTAACTTTTAACTCCTAACTTTCCCACCGCCCCCAAATTATTAAAAACGGAGTAAATTATGCCTATAGGCGTTCCTAAAGTTCCTTACCGGATGCCCGGTGGACAATATACAGATTGGATTAGCATCTACGATCGCCTTTACCGGGAACGGATTATATTCTTGGGGCGAGATATTGATGATGAAATTGCCAATCAAATTATCGCTGTAATGCTGTATCTGGATTCAGACGACCCAGGTAAAGATATTTATTTATACATCAACTCCCCCGGTGGGATGGTTACATCTGGCATGGCGATTTTTGACACCATGCAACATATCAAATCAGATGTGGTAACTATTTGCGTGGGATTAGCTGCTTCAATGGGGTCTTTCCTGCTAGCAGCTGGCACCAAAGGCAAACGCCTAGCATTGCCTCACTCACGGATTATGATTCACCAGCCTTCAGGTGGCACCCGCGGACAAGCAACCGATATCGAAATTGAAGCTAGAGAGATTCTGCGGATTCGTCACCAGCTCAATGGCATTTATGCAGATAAAACTGGTCAGACCATAGCAAAAATTGAAAAAGATATGGATCGTGACTTTTTCATGTCTGCCGAAGAGGCAAAAGAATACGGTTTAATTGACCGTGTGATTGAAGAACGAACCTCGGTAATAACTGGGGAGTAGGGAGGCAGGGGCAGGGGAGCAGAGGAGCAGGGGAGCAGAGGAGCAGGGGAAGAATTCTAACTTCTAACTCCTAACTCCTAACTCCTAACTCCTAACTTCCCTTCTTTAAACAAACTGTCAACATTGAACTTTAAAATAAAAAATTAGCCCTTATCATTAATAGTCCGGGCTTGAAGCTGAGACTGACAGATAATAGCCAATAGCTAAATATTCGATAGCTGATAGCTCAAGATGGATCTTGGAGATTGCTACCGTTTACTAGGTTTAAGATCGGGAGCTTCTTTTGCTGACATCAAAGCGTCTTACCGACGACTGGCGCAGCAATATCATCCCGATATCAACCCAGATGACAACAAAGCCAAAGATAAGTTTATTGCCTTAACAGAGGCCTACAAACTCCTGCTGACGGTAGTACTACCAGAGGAAATTGGCGTACATTCAAGTCAGGTGTCAACGTCTGGACGTGATGACGCCAAGGCAACGCAGCGGCAGAAAACACCAGTAACGACGGTGACAAGCCAACAATCAGAGAAACCAAAGCCGCCGAATCTGTTGGAAATAGAAGAACGGCTGAAGTGGAAGACTTATGAGCAATTGCAGCGATTTTTGCAAGAAAGACGATTTCCGCAAGCGATCGCCCTGGCGGAAGCTTTAGCAGATCGTTTGTCAACAGATGCAGAAGTTCGCCAATGGCTAGCGATCGCTTATCAAATTTGGGGACGGGCGCTAATTTCCGAAAAACAACTACTCAAAGCCAGAATTTATCTCAAAAAAGCTTTAAAAACAGATCCTCATAATAAAAGTCTCTGGTATGAAGTCCAGCGCGATTTCCAGCGCTTGGAGCAAATTTTTTAAAGTTTACAAAATTTATCGAAGAAGGCAGGAGGCATCATTTGTTCCTCTTGCCTCCTGCCTCCTACCTCGTGCCTCCTAAAGAATTACCGCCATCCACGTAGCACTGCTCCCAAGGTAGCGATTCCCTCAAGAATCTTCTCGGTTGTTTGAAAGCTAAAAGCTAATCTGATGGCATCATCTCCCTGTCCATTGGCATAGCAACGAGTCCCTGGCAGAAAACTGACGCCGTGTTCATTGGCAGCAGTTAAGAGTGCTTTGGCGCTGATGTCTGGCGGCAATTTACACCACACAAAAAAGCCACCACCTGGTCGCAAAGCAACGACATCACTGGGAAATTCGTGAGCGATCGCTTCTAACAACAAATTACACTTATGTTTGTAACAGGCGATTAGCTCCTGAATGTGACGATCTAGTTTACCTGTAGCACAGTAGCGGCCAACCACATGGCTGACAAACGGCCCCACAGGCCCTTCACTTTTGAACATTGCCAACCGCTCAATAATTGCTGGATCGCCACAAGCCCAGCCTAGCCGGATACCAGGCGCAATGATTTTTGAGAAGGTATTTACATATAACACCCACCCCTCCTTGTCAAGGCTTGCCAAAGATGGCACAGCTTTGCCTTGGAAGCGCAAATCGCTGTAGGCATCGTCTTCTACCACCAACACGCCATACTCAGCCGCTAACGCTACCATTTTTTGGCGGCGAGATAACGGCATAGTAGTGCCTGTGGGATTATGAAAAGTAGGGATAGTGTAAATAAACCTGGGTCGAATACCCCGTTTTTTCAAGTCGCTTAAAGTTTCTTCTAACGCATCTACATCCATTCCCATCTCATCTACAGGAATGGTAATCAGGCGGGCGCCAGCCTGGACAAATCTACTAACTACTCCCAAGAAGGTTGGCCCTTCCACAATTACCACATCACCAGGTTCGAGAAACACATCTGGTAGCAAGCCCAAAATCTGACCGGAACCGTAGCCAATAATTACGCGATCGCGATCGGCGGGTATTCCTTGAGCCTGCAAGCGGAGGATTATTTGTTCATAAAGTTGGGCTGAGGGTGGCCCGTAATTGAGAGCGATCGGAGCTTCTTCTGCCAGTACAGCCGCACTTGCAGCAGACAAGTCAGCATGAGGAAAGAGAATTGGGTCAGCCAGACCATAGGCAAAGCTGACGGTGATGATTTTGGTTAACTCAGTGCCGTAAGTTGGTGGTGTCAGATTTCTAGCTCTTTCGGCGAACAAATCAGCAATTTGGTAAGCAGAAGTGGTAGAAGCCATAAGCGATTAAAAATTGGGAGTCAGAATATAGAACACACACAAAGGCAATTAGCAAAAAGTCATACGTATGTATTCTTTCTTATAACATCATGACAAGTATCGTAAATATTGATTACTAGAACAAAATTACTATGGTGAAATTAATTAACTTCAAGTGGCAGCAGCTAATTCTCAGCTTAGGCTGCCTACTACTAATTATTGCCTGTCAAAGTTTATATCCCACTACTGACCCAGACACTAAACCTCTCAAGGTGGCCACAGACCCCACCTTTGTCCCTTTTGAATTTCAAACAGCTGATGGTAAGTTAGAAGGTTTTGATATTGATTTAATGAATGCGTTGGCGTCGCCCGCCGCAGGTCTTACCCTGAGCCTGTCGTTCGCGGAGCGTCTCGTAGAGAAGGGCATCGCTAAAGTAGCAGGTTTTGCAGTCCAGTTTGAAAGTCTGCCCTTTGATGGCACGATCTCTACCTTGCAAGCCAAAAGAGTCGATGCAGCAATTAGCGGAATCACAATTACCGCCGAACGCCTGAAAACAATTGCTTTTTCACGACCTTATTTTAAAGCCGGACTTGCGATGTCTACGACGGGCTACGCCTACGCTGTCCGCGAAGACAATCAAAATATTCAAGACTTCAATAGTCTCAAAGGCAAAAAAATTGCTGTCCAAATTGGTTCCACTGGGGCAGATTTTGCCAAAACCATCCCCAACGCTAAAATTAGTACTTTTAATTCTGGGCCAGAATTTTTCCAAGACTTGCTCAATGGCAACGTTGATGCTGTGATTAGCGATGCTTTCGCGACTTTGTATGCCATTAAAAATGGCAAACTTAAAGGCATCAGAGTTGTTGCGGATTTCCTTACCCAAGAATACTACGGGATTGCTATGCCCAAGGATTCACCCCATTTGGATGCGATTAACAAAGGTATAGCAACTTTGTTATCCAATGGCACTTACAAGCAAATTTATCAAAAATGGTTTAAAGTTGAACCTCCACAATTGCCAGACTCTTGATAATTGGGCATTGGGATTAGGGGAGAGGTGACAGGTGACAGGTTATAGAAAATAATCTGTACCCTATAACCTGTACCCTATAACCTGTAACCTATTCCCTTCTTTATTCCCCATTTATAAGGAATTGCCTGCCAATATATGAAATATTTATCTAATATGCGTCACAATTAATACTGCCACCAAAATTCATTGATAAACTACAATCTACTGTAGTCAGGGACAGCCAATTGTGGCACCTTGGATGTTAGTGGCTAGAAGCACCTTGGAACGAACGGGAATAAAGGAACTTCCACTATGCTGATTTGCCCTCAGTGTAAATTTGAAAACCCCAATAGCAACAAATTCTGTCAAAACTGTGGCACGTCCCTGACTCACAAGGTCTGTCCTGAATGCAGTACCGATGATGTACCTGTGAATGCACTACGTTGTCATAACTGTGATACAGAATGTGGAACAGTGTTTTGGGCAATTATTGCTAAAGAAACGACTGGGGAAGCTTTGAGAGGAGAAGGGGATGTAGGAGATGTGGGAGGTGAAGGAGATGAGCAAGCAATACCCTCCTCATCTCCTCTATCGCCTAGTTATCAAATTACATTAGGCTCCTATTTAGACTCCCAAGAGCGCTATCAATTGTTAGATACGCTACCTACTCAAACGGAAACTGCCATTATTACTGATGTGGGTGTGAGAGTTCTAGACTGCCAGCCGTATCAAATATCACCAATTGAGGCAATCCTAGAAAGTCAGGAATCAGATTTGCTAACGCCATCAGTGGAAGCGAGTGAGATTCCTCGCCTTGCTAAACTTTATATTGCTTTACAATCCCAAGGTGAGCGGGGGATACCGTCGATTCACGACGCATGGCAGCAAGGTGATATACAGGTATTAATAATCGAAAACCGCTCGGATTGGCAGTATTTAGTCGACCTCTGGCAAGAAGAAACAACCAGTTCGTTAAAAATTTTACACTGGTGTTATGAAATGACCCAACTTTGGGCAGTATTGGAACCAGTAAATTGTCGTCAAAGCCTTTTAGATTTGTCGAATTTGCGATTGGATGAAGACCAAACATTGGCACTACAAAGGTTGTATGTGGAATCATCGAATTCTCAGCCCGCCACGGAGTCGCCAGAAGATACCCCTCACCAAACATCTGCTATTCCAGAGGAGCCGTTAACTATCCAAGCTTTGGGAAGAGTTTGGCAAGCACTATTTAGACAGTCGCAACGAACTCAATTTGGCTCTGTAGTCCAAATGTTGGGGGATTTAGAGGTAGGTAAGATTCACACGATCGCCCAATTGCGATCGCGTTTGGAGGAAATTTCTATTGAACTGGAAGCACTAGGAACCGCAACTTTACCCCCAATAAAGGAGAACAATACTGCTGTGTCCACTATCCCGCAATCAGATGAGTTAGAAGATATCATTAGTAAAACTGATGATATGCCAACTGTTGTGCTGGCGATGCAGTTAAGCAGCTTAGAAGATGCAGGACGCACAGATGTGGGGCGTCAACGTCATCATAACGAAGACTGCTTTGGCATTGAAACCAAAATTCATAAACTGGAGTTCCCTAAAAGTCGAGTTTTAGAAGGGCATGGTTTGTATATTCTTTGTGATGGTATGGGTGGACACGCTGGCGGCGAGATAGCCAGCGAGTTAGCAGTCAACACCTTACGGCAATACTTTCAAGAACACTGGATTGCCAACCAGCTGCCAACAGAAGATAGCATTCGTGAGGCAGTGTATTTAGCTAATGAGGCGATTTACAAGCTCAATCAACAAGATGCCCGTTCTGGAGTTGGGCGTATGGGTACAACTTTGGTAATGCTTTTAATTCAAGATACTCAAGCAGCAGTTGCTCATGTGGGAGATAGCCGTCTCTATCGCCTAACACGTAAGCAGGGACTAGAACAAGTCACAGTAGATCACGAAGTTGGGCAACGGGAAATTAACCGAGGAGTGGAAGCAAGCATAGCTTATGCCCGTCCAGATGCCTACCAACTTACCCAAGCCTTGGGGCCTCGTGATGAAAACTCGATTAATCCCGACGTAGGTTTTTTCGACATCAACGAAGATACTCTTCTGCTGTTGGCATCGGACGGTCTATCAGATAATGATTTACTAGAAACCCATTGGCAGACCCACTTAGAACCCTTACTTAGTTCTGGTGCTAACTTAGAACGGGGTGTTACAGATTTAATTGATTTGGCAAATCAATACAACGGTCACGACAATATTACTGGTATACTTATTCGGGCAAAAGTACGCCCAAATCTAGAAAGTTAATCATAAATGGGCATAGGGAATGGGGCATGGGGAAGAAGCAAAGAAGCAAAGGAGCAGGGGAGCAGGGGAGCAGAGGAGAAGTTGCAGTAAATTTCTCCCCTCCGCACCTCTGCCTCTTGTGCCCAATGCCCAATGCCCAATGCCCCATTCCCTATTCCCTAATCCATTTACCTTGTAGGTTGTATTGTGGTTAGTCTGACCCTGTTAGAACCGCAACAGAAAACGCCCCTCCAGCAGTGGAGCTTTGAGAACTCCTCCATAATTCGGATTGGTCGAGCGGCAGATAATCACGTTGTTTTAAATGATAGTTTAGTTTCGCGGCATCATCTAGAACTGAGAAAAGTCGGTGACGCTAGCAATGGTGATGCTTGGCAGCTGATTAGTAAAGGTACAAATGGGACTTTTCTAAACGGGATCCTTGTACTTCAGAGTCCGTTACCAGATAATTCCCTTTTGCAATTGGCACAGGGAGGCCCAATACTGCAATTTCAAATTCAGGAGGTAACAGTACTAGAAACTGGTTTGCGATCGCAGCAACAAATACAAGGGACAGAAGAAAACGCCGCTGAGACACTTTACTCAGCAAGAAATCTGGCAAATTTATCTTCTACTTGCACGCACGAAGGCAATTCTCCAAACAATCTGTTTTGCATCCACTGCGGTCAACCTCTCTCAGTCCAACAGAGAATTCGCCATTATCAGGTGTTGCGAACTCTCGGACAAGGAGGTATGGGTACTACCTATCTGGCTTGGGATGAGGCTGGTCTGATTGCGGGTATGCCACAACTGCTGGTGTTGAAGCAAATGAATGCTGATATGCTGAAAATTGTCAAAGCTCAAGAGTTATTTGAGCGAGAGGCGCATACTCTCAAATCCCTTAACCATCCTGGAATTCCCAAGTATTACGACTTCTTTGTAGAAGGCGGAAAAAAATACTTGGCAATGGAATTAATCCACGGACAAGATTTGGAGAAACGTGTCTATACGACTGGGCCAGTGACACCAAACCAAGCGATCGCTTGGATGATCCAAACCTGTGATATTTTAGACTATCTTCATAGCCAAGAGCCTCCACTGATTCACCGCGATATCAAACCTGCGAATTTAATGGTGCGAAGTTCAGGAAATCGCATCGTGGTGCTAGATTTTGGCGCAGTTAAGGAAATTGGCACAGCGCCCGGTACTCGAATTGGTGCAGAAGGTTACTGCGCTCCTGAACAAGAACGAGGACAACCTTTGACTCAATCTGATTTGTATGCAATTGGGCCAACGCTGATTTTTCTGCTCACAGGCGAAAACCCGTTCAAGTATTACCGCCAACGAGGGCGAAACTTCAGGTTTGATGTGGCAAAAGTTCCCACCATTAGTTCCCAATTAAGAGATGTTATCGATCGCGTTACAGAACCATTGCCACGCGATCGCTATCAAAATGCAAAGGAATTGGCTGCGGCTTTAGCTGCCTGCAAAGTTTAGAGAGTCGGGAGAGACGCGATTAATCGCGTCTAGGGAGTGGTGAATATTAAAAATTACCATCCCCTATTCCCTATTCTCTATTCCTCATCCCAAGTTTCTACAGCTAGCAATTCACTAACTGGGTCTTGCATACTAAAGCCAAAGTCAAGCAGTTCTTGTTTCCAGTGCTGCCATTCATTACCATAGAGCAGAGCGATTTTCCAGATGCTATCGCTTGGCTTGATAATATTCGATTCTATGAGTGATTGCACGTTGCGCTGCAATTTCACCATTGGGTGAATCACTTGCTGAGTCATAACCTCGATTCAATTCTGATTTTGTGGGTAAATGCTTAATTAAAACTGCTTCCCATTCTGCAATTGTTGCCGGCCCGTAGAGTGGTGTAATTTGGTAAAGCTAGTCTTAACTTTCTAACTATACCATAACAAACTCTACTAAGTTACTGGTAAATTCGTTTTTGTACGGTAATTACCACCAGAAAATGCCAATTTTACCAAGTAGCCTTAAACTTTTTGCAGAAGCCAGACAAAACTTTTGGGAGAAGGGGTAAGGGATGTTTATGATTCCCCTTTTTCCTTTAACCTTTGCCCCTTTTGTTTTTTTCTTTATCTATACCTTGTTTCCGCAAAAGTGCAACACTACCTTTCGTAAGATATCTATTGTGGACGTCGAGCAGAATAATTAGTCCTCAGGGAAGTTCCACTAAGTAGTGTGACTGAGAGCTACTAGGAAAAATATGCTTGCTTGTTGAATTAGCTATAGGATACGAGCTAGTTTGAAAGTTTTTGACTGACAAGGAAATGTGCAATTGAGTAGACATTTTTACTCAATCGTTAATTCAAATGTTATTTAGATTATCGTAAACATTTGGCTTTAGGCGAAATAATTGCAAATCTTTATATAATTTTTATGTTTTGCTCAGAGAATAAGACCTGTTAGGGCACAGGGTAGGGTTTTGCTTTGAAGTATAGGAGCGATGCTAGGGCGGTAAACTACGCATGGCAAAATTGGCAGTACAGCATAGGCTTACCATAAGGTTCTCTCGTCTTGAGAGTCAGCATTTGAAGTTTGTGTAAAAAATTTTTAGCGAGGATGTTAGTTTCTGTTGAGCAGATGGGTATCCTCAGAACGGGAGGCTTGCTGATACTTAAGTGTTTACCGCAGCAAGTATGTAAGGCATGGCTGGTTCAGACGAAGAATACCTAATTTCCCGCAAAAAGCAGATTCAGCGGCGACAAAAGCTCGTCACGATAGTGTCGATGTTCTCGTTTTTTGGTTCTACGGTATTTGCAGTTATTCCGGCAATCCAACAGGCTACTCAACCTAAGCCAGCAACTGCGTCTGCTTCTCCTGAGTCAGGATTACAGCAACAGGCGCGCGGCTACGAGTTGGTTTTACAACGCGAACCTGAAAACCAACTTGCTTTAGAGAAACTGTTTGTGCTGCGGTTGCAATTAAAGGATACGAAAGGTGCGATGGAACCTTTGGAGAAGCTGGTGAAGTTACACCCTGAGCGGCAAGATTACAAAGTTGTATTAGAGAAGATTAAAAAGCAACAGGGAAATAGCGATCGCTAATTCAAAATATTTTCAGATTACTGATTTCTTTAAAACTAATGAAATTATATAAAATTTTAGTATTTCCAGGAGGAACAGAAATAGGTTTAGAGATTCACAAATCCTTATGTAGTTGTAAAGATATTCAACTATATTCTGTGGGTCTTGATGTGTCAAATCATGCATCATACGTTTTTACTAGTCACTTTAATATTCCAAGTATTTACGATCCTGCATGGATAGACAGTTTAAATAAAATAATTACTGAAAATAATATAGATTATATATTTCCAGCTTACGATGAAATAATAATTTATTTAGCTATAAATGCAGAAAAAATACGAGCTAAAATTATTAGTTCTCCTTTGAAAACCTGTTTAATTACTAGATATAAATCTAAAACATATTCAATGTTTTGTAAAAATATTCCAGTTCCAAAAATATATCGTAGTTTAGACGAAATAGACTACTTCCCTGTATTTATTAAACCTGATAAAGGTCAGGGTTCTCAAGATACACATATTGTTCACAACAAACAACACCTCTCTCTACTTTTATCTAAAAATCAAGAATATATTATTACTGAATATCTTCCTGGTGATGAATATACAATTGATTGTTTCTCTCATCGTCATACAGGATTAATATTTTGTAAAGGTAGGCAAAGAATTAGAACAAAAAACGGAATTTCGATGAATAGTTGCTCTGTTAATAATAATGATAACGAAATTTTCTTAAATTATGCTGAGTTAATTTCAAAAAAACTAACTTTTTATGGAGCTTGGTTTTTTCAATTAAAGAAAGATCAAGATGGTAATTACAAACTTTTAGAAATTGCTCCTCGAATAGCAGGAGCTATGGCTTTTCATAGAGTACAGGGAATAAATTTTTCGTTACTTAGCATATATGAACAGGAAAATATTCCCATCGAAGTTATCATTAATCAATTTGATGTGGAGCTAGATAGAGCATTAATAAATCGATATAAACACAATATAGAATATAAAACAGTATATGTTGATTTAGATGATACTTTAGTTATAAATGGAAAGCTTAATCTAACTCTTATACAGTTTTTATATCAATGTATTAATAATGATAAAAAAATTTTTTTATTAACAAAACATACAGGTAATGTTAATAATTTTCTCGAAAAATATCGTATCAAATGCATTTTTGATAGCATTATTCAAATTGATAAATTAGCATATAAAGCAAATTATATTCTTGAAAAAAATGCCATTTTTATTGACGATAGCTTCACTGAGCGTAAATCTGTTAATACTAAGCTAAGTATTCCTACTTTTGATTCTAGTATGATTGAAATGCTTTTAGATTATAAAGGTTAGCCAATAATGTCAGATATTATAGTTAGTCAAATGGATATCGATCATCTGAAAATTATCCGTCAAAGCATAATTGATTTTATGATATATGTTGCTAAGTATTATGCTAAAAAACCAGGCATTTTATTAGATATTGCTCCTCAAATTTATGAAGGAGCTAAACCCTTTTTTTTACCATCAATAAAAATTGAAACATTTGATATAAATCCTGCTTCTGGTTGTACATATATTGGTGATATATGTACTTACAATAATTGTTTAAAAAATGACAGTTTTGATTATATAGTTTGTACTGAAGTTTTAGAACATACTCTCCAGCCTTTTAATGCAGTAGCAGAAATTTTGCGAATTCTTAAACCAGGAGGAATAATATTTTTGAGCGTTCCCTTTAACTTAAGGATACATGGGCCACTACCAGATTGTTGGCGTTTTACAGAACACGGATTACGGGTTTTATTAAAAGATTTTTCTATATTAGAGTTGAATAATATTGAAACATTAGAGCGGCAATTAATGCCAGTACACTACACAGTAGTAGCACAAAAACTAAGTAAATAAAATCATAAATATAGGAATCGTACTTGAATTTTAATCAGTATACTGAGTAACAAACCTTTGTATGGTGAGCTTCTAGCGAATTCGGTTTTTCAGAAATCAAATATGAGTGCTATATATGAACGATTTAAAACAAAATTTAAAATATTTAGCTATTTTTAGTGGGACACCCGCATTCACTGACAAATTACACGTTGGTCGTCCTAATATTGGAAACCGCGAACATCTACTTAATCGCATCAATGACATTTTAGATAGAAGATGGCTAACGAACAATGGCCCTTATGTACAAGAATTCGAGCAACGCATTGCTGAATTCGTCGGAGTAAAGCATTGTATTGCTAGCTGTAACGCTACAGTAGCATTAGAAATAGCGATCCGCGCCGGGGGTTTAAAAGGTGAGGTTATTGTCCCTTCTTTTACCTTTATTGCAACTGCACACGCTCTACAATGGCAAGAAATTACCCCCGTATTTTGTGATATTGATCCTAAAACACACAACATTGATCCAAAGCAAATAGAGCAATTAATAACCCCACGTACTACAGGCATTATTGGCGTTCATTTGTGGGGTCGTCCCTGTAACGTGGAGGCTTTAAGTAAAATTGCCAGTACCCACAACTTGAAATTAATGTTTGATGCAGCTCATGCTTTCGGTTGTTCACATCAAGGACGTATGATTGGTAGCTTTGGAGATGCCGAAGTTTTTAGTTTTCATGCTACTAAATTTTTGAACACATTTGAGGGCGGAGCAATTGTGACTAATAATGATGAATTAGCCGCAAAAATTCGCCTGATGACTAACTTTGGTTTTGCCGGCCTCGATAACGTTATCTATATTGGTACAAACGGTAAAATGCATGAAACATCAGCGGCAATGGGTTTGACAGGACTTGAAAGTTTAGAAGAGTTTGTTGCTATCAATTATCGTAATTATCAACAATATGAACAAGAATTGCAGAGTATTCCTGGACTAAAAATTATTACTTATGACAAAACACAAAAATGTAATTATCAGTATATTATTTTAGAAATTGATGACAATAATTTTGGTATAAGCCGAGATTATTTAGTTGAAATATTACAGGCTGAAAATGTTATTGCTCGAAGGTACTTTTATCCAGGTTGCCATAATATGGAACCTTATCGTTCTTATTTTCCTCATAATAAGCTATTGCTACCTGAAACTGAAAAATTTGTCAAACGAGTACTCTGCCTACCAACAGGCACGGCATTAAAACCAGAAGATATCAGCAAAATTTGTCAAATTATCAAGTTAGTCGCCGCAAATAGTTGCGAACTTTCCAAAATAAAATTTTATTCACACATCTAAAATTTATTATCTTAGAGGTAAAAGCATGAAAGTAAGTATTTTAATGATCACCTATAATCATGAAAATTATATTGCTCAGGCAATCGAAAGTATTTTGATGCAGCAAACTAATTTTGAATATGAAGTTGTTATAGGGGAAGATTGTTCTACAGATAATACACGCCAAATTATTATTGATTATCAAAAGAATTATCCCGAAAAAATTCGGTTGTTATTGCCTGATAAAAATCTTGGTATGCACAAAAACTTTATCAATACGTTGGAAGCTTGCCAAGGTCAGTATATCGCAATTTTAGAAGGCGATGATTACTGGACTTCTAGTGAAAAATTACAAAAACAAGTAGATTTTTTAGATAAAAATCTAGACTTTTCTATATGTTTTCACAATGTATTAGTATTTTGGCAAGATAATAGTTACTCACCTGCAATTTTTTTACACAATCAGCCAAAAACATCTACTATAGAAAATTTGTTAATAAACAATTTTATTTCCACTCCTTCAGTCATGTATCGTACTGGTTTAGTACAAAAGTTTCCCGATTGGTTTTATGAACAAAGTATGGGAGATTGGACTTTCCATATTTTAAATGCACAGCATGGAAAAATCGGATATATTGATGAAGTTATGTCAGCATATAGGATTCACGCAAAAGGAGTATGGTCTGGTAAAGGCCGAGAATACCAAATAAAAGAAACTATTAGAATGCTTGAGACTATAAAATATGATTTTAATTCTCAACATCAAGCAATTATAAATACATCACTAAAATTCTATTCTCAACAACTAGCTAGTGTCTTAAAGGATAAAGAATCAATTGATTCTTTATCTGTTGATTTAAAAGAATATTTACAGTTAAGAAATACCAACTTAATTATTTTTCCAGATTGGAATCAGTCAGATGAATTATTATGTAAAAACTTAGCTAATCTTATTAAAGGATTAAATAGTCATATTAATAAGCATGAAATAACTTTACTGATATGTACTAATAATATCAGTGAAGAAAATGCCAGCTTGTATATATCTACTATAGTTATGAATCTTTATATGGAGGAAGAAATAGAACTAAGTGAGGAAGTACAAATCTCTTTTACCGGGAATCTAAGTCAAATTAAATGGCGGAATCTCATACCTCTTCTTACAGGAAAAATAGTTTTCAGTGAAGAAGACAAACAAGCAATTTATTCATCTGGATTAGAAAGAATTCCGGCTCTTAGCTGGGAAGACTTTAGTGCTAAAAATTTAATTTTATCTACTTTTGATAAACCTTATAAATTGAATATTGGGTGCGGACATATTAAATTTGATAATTGGATAAATATAGATATAGATAAAGATAAAAAGGCTGTTGATTTAGTTTGTAATGCTGCACAAAAACTTCCTTTTGATGATGATTCCTGTGCATTGATATATAATGAGCATTTTTTAGAGCATTTGACAGTTGAAGAAGCTAGATTTTTTCTTTGCGAGTGTTACCGTGTTTTACAGCCAGGGGGAATATTACGTATAGCTATGCCTTCTTTAGAGTATGTTGTACAGAAATACAATTCTGAAGAGTGGCAAAATCAAGAATGGTTGAATTGGCCAGAATTCAAGTTTATTAAAACTCGTGCTGAAATGCTAAATATTTCTTTTCGTTGGTGGGGTCATCAGTGGCTTTACGATAGAGAAGAGTTAAATCGTAGACTTTTTGAAACAGGTTATACCAATATCAAGGATGTTGCATGGGGATTGAGTGATATACCTGAACTAAAGAATCGTGAAACTAGAGCAGATTCATTGCTTATATGTGAAGCTCAATTACCAGATAAGAATCAATTAAATAAATCACATCAACGAACTGCTTACAAGAAAACTAATTTATTAAAAAGCCAGCCGTTAGTTAGTATTTGTATTCCTACTTATAATGGTGAAAATTTTGTTGCAGAAGCTATTAATAGTGTTGTATGCCAAACCTACCCAAATATAGAAATTATATTATCTGATGATAATTCTACTGATAGGACAGTTGAGATTGCTAAATCATTTAATAAAAAATTATCCTTTGATTTTTCAATTCTCAAACATAGCCAATATGGACTATCTCAAAATTGGAATTTTTGTATTTCTCAAGCTAAAGGCAAGTATATAAAATTTTTATTTCAGGATGATTTACTGGAGCCAACCGCTATTGAAGAAATGGTCAATTTGGCTGAACAAGATGAAGAGATAGGTTTAGTTTTTTCACCTAGAACACTTTTCAGTAATATTGGCGATACCGTCTATGATTCAAACTTTTTAATGCATCACGAAGCTAAAGATGTACACAAAGCTTGGTCAAAATTAAAGCCAATTCAATCAGGACAGCAACTTTTGCAAGATTCCAATATACTTGACAATCCAATTAATAAAATTGGAGAGCCAAGCACAGTACTTATTAGAAAAGATGTTTTTGATAAAGTAGGGTTATTTAACTCTGAGTTTTGCCAACTTGTAGATTTAGAAATGTGGCTCAGAATTATGAGCCAATACAAAATCGGTTTTGTTGACAAAGTTTTATCCCACTTTAGGATACATCCACAACAACAAACTCGTCGAAATACTGCTTTAAAAGATGCTATTTTATTAGATTACCAAAAACTGTTTCAGACAATTTACACTGATACAAGATATCCTCAAGTAACCAGACAACAAGCTCTTTATCAATATGCAGCTTTAAGTGAACAAAATACAGAGTTCCATCATTTGCGAAAACAAATAGCAGAAGAATGGCTAAATGTCTCAGATGAGCAGATAAAAAATATGTATGTGGGTCTGCTAGGTAAAACACATAATATGTTACTGAATAGCAGCATCAAATATGAAAGTCTGGCTGGTGAAGAACAGATTTTTGCTAATGATATCGTTAAGAGTATATCTCAAGGTTTTGAGCAGCCAAAGGCAATTCAGAATTTACTAGCAGCTATGCTGTATCGCCGTGCTGATCAGTTACCATTACAGCATGACCTCTCTCGCATACCCCGTTGGTTACTTAAAGACTATTTACAATTCCTATTTTCTACTCCAGTTAACTTTCAAGAATTGGGTGATGCCGATAATTATTATTACTATATAGAGGGATGGGTTGATTACTTACACACATCGATACTCAAAGATTCTGATTCTCAATTGTGGCATGAAATAATTAATACTTTTGTATCCATTGCTAATTTCATTCCTCTATATTTTAATGAGCATAATCTTAAAGATATCTATGTTAAACGTGGAGAAATTATAGAGTTTTTACTGAAGCTTAAAGGTTATGAGGTAGATTACGAATTTGCTGATAGACCTATAACTAGAAAAAAAATTCGCTTGGGTGTCCTAGCAACACATTTTTTACCTGGTTCGGAAACATTTGCTTATCTTCCTGTTTATGAGTATGTCAGTAGAGATTTTGAAGTAGTTTTGTACTCTCTTAATCAAACTGGTCATCAATTAGAGCAATATTGTCAAAGCTGTGCAAACTTCTTTAAACTACTACCACAAAATTTAGCAGAACAGGTAAATATTATTCGTGCTGATGATCTCGATATATTGTTTATTGCTACCAATGTGACGGCGGTAACCAATCAAATATGCTTTTTATCAATGCATCGGTTAGCCAGAATACAAATCACAAGTGGCGGTTCTGTGGTGACAACAGGAATGCGGCATATAGATTATTACATTTCTGGTACGCTAACCGATCCATCGCCAACGGCAGAACAGCAATATCAAGAAAATTTGATGAAACTTGAAGGGTCTGCTCATTGCTTTAGTTATGGTAATGAAGAAGAAAGTATAACTGTCAAAGTCGATCGAGAAAGTTTAGGTATATCCAAAGAAACAGTTATTTTTATCTCTGGTGCTAACTTCTTTAAAATCATCCCGGAACTAATTAATACTTGGGCAAAAATAATTTCTGGAGTTCCAAACTCCGTTTTAGTACTTCTGCCATTTGGGCCAAATTGGTCAAATAGTTATCCTAAGAAAGCTTTTGTAAATTACTTAAATAAAGTATTTTCAAAGCATGGAATACTAGCAGACCAAGTGATAGTCTTAGATCCGCAGCCAGTGCCAAACCGCCAAGAAGTTAAAGAATACTTCAAAATTGCCGATATTTATCTAGATTCTTTTCCATTTGCTGGAACAACTTCTTTGATAGAACCACTACAGGTTAATTTACCAGTAATTGCTAGACTTGGAACTAGCTTTCGCTCTGCAATGGGGGCTGCAATGGTGCAAGCATTAGATATACCTGATTTAGTTGCAGATAGTGAAGAGTCTTATATACAGTTAGCGATCGCACTTGGCAATAACCCTAAATTACGTCAACAAAAGAGCGCCGAAATCAAGGAAAAAATGCAAGCTAATCCTAGTTTTCTAGATAGTCGCTCTTACTCAGCTAAAATAGGCAGTCTCTTCCAAGAACTATTTAGTAAATATCTTGCAGATACTCTGAGTCAAAATTTCCGCTTAGGAGATATTAACCTAATTATTTTTCCAGATTGGTTACAGCCAGAAGACCTACTGTATCAAGATTTAGCAAGTGTCATTTCTACTCTCACTAGTCACCCAGATAAAAGTAGCTTAACTCTCCTGATAGATACTCAAAACATTTCTGAAGAAGAAGCCGATATGCTTTTATCGTCTTTGACTATGAATCTGCTCATGGAAGAAGATGTAGATATAACTGAGGGGCCAGAAATTTCTCTGCTTAGTAAGATGACTGATACACAATGGAAAACTCTTTTGCCTAGAATTCATACTCGAATTACTTTAGCAACAGACAATCAATCTGCGATCGCACAAGCGAAAGCAGAAAATCTTCCATCCTGCGATGTAGATAGCTTGAGCGCATCTAAATTAGAGATGACACCTCTCTAACCCACTGCATATTCTGTAAACTTCCTCATGAAAGGAGACTGAAACCCTAACACAATGTCCTCTTTGGGAACTCCCATAGTAACTAAATTTGCTGCAATATCATCTTCTGTGCCATTCCACTGAAGCCAAATTTTTTCGCCCTTAATATCAATATGAATGATGCAACTATGTACCCAATCTTGCCCCTCCCAGCCTACATGGACTACCTGGTAATGGTCACGTTCTGTATCAAAAATATTCTCAACGTCTATATTACCATTAGAGGGTTTTTGCTCACTATACTCCTGTAATATCTGCTGTACAATCTGGCGATAGTGGGCTAGTTTATCCATTTGAAAATAACCTCTTGCTCTACATCATAAATAATCATTTTGACTTGATTCTCTTCAATCATGGCTTGGGGAAAATCAAGTTGAAAAAATGTTTTATAAGTTGTCAAAGGTACTGCTAAATACAAAACACGCTCTGGCTGTCGTCGCCTTAATGCACCTCTATAGTTAATAAACTGTCCCAATGCTGTATGAAATTCTGAGATTGCAGATGATTTCTCCAAAAAACTTTTAACTTCAACAGCAATTTTTTCTCCTTCTCGTTCTGCCGCAATGAGTTTTTCAGCAGCTAAATCAATAGAGACATTCACACCACCCACGCTAATTGAGAGCGGGTCATGAGTAATCTGCCAACCATCCTTCTGCAAAGCTTTTTTGACAACTTCATGAAAGATATCTTTAGCAGACATAAATATCTACAATAGTATTTCTTGTTTTTATATTACCTCTTACAGCAATTTTCAGGTAAATAGACCACGCGGTAGGGGCACAGCATTGCTCATACGTGTCAACATAGAGCCAGGGCGAATAGAATTCGCGGCTACACAAACAAAGTCCACCTCCGTGGACTAATACAAAATCAAGGATTATTAACCCACGGAGGTGAGTTTTGCCTGTGTAGACGCGGTTTCTAACCGCCGATTTAACGTTAAGTTGACTTATTTCCCCTCAATATACCTTTGCCACATCTGCTCGTAAGCCTTTTCCATCTCACGGGTAAACTGTTTGCCATTCCACAACGGGGCTGTTTGCCGCGATGCTTTTAGCTTCAGAACGACTTGTTGACGTAAAGCCTCATCTTTCCCTAAGCGCACACCCCATTCTATATACTCTTCATCAGTCCAGGCAATACCTTCTGTAATACCCGCATTCACCATCATGGTGTAGCTGTTACGCGCTGCAAATTGTTCGCCGACTCGCGTCACTAAAGGGATACCCATCCACAATGTTTCTAAGGTTGTTGTCGCTCCGTTGTAGGGAAATGTATCTAATACAATATCAGCAATGCCTAAATTAGCACGATGAACTGACTCTAAATAAACTTGTGGTAAAAATCGTAACCGAGAACAATCTACACCTTCTTCTTCAGCAATTTGGTAAAAGAAGCGTTTAATTGTTTCCTCCTCAGCAGGCCCTTTTATCAAAAAGTAGCTGTTAGGTACTTGTTTAATAATTTGCATTTGCCACTTTGTCGTTTCTGGATGGCGCTTATATCCTCTTTGGGCGCTGAGATAGACAACGGCATCCATAGGAATATCCAAGTCATCGCGGCGGAGAGTTGGTACACCAACTTCAAAACCATCTACTGCTATGTAAGTTTGAGGTAATCGCCAGATTTTTTCTGTATAGTAATTTTGGGCATCATTTGGTAGTACATAAGGATCTGCGATAAAGTAATCAATTGCAGGAATGCCTGATGCATCCCATCCCAGCCAAGTAACTTGAATTGGTGCTGGCTTGAGTGCCATAACTTCACTGGTAATATCTAGAGTGATACTATCAAGGTCAATTAAAATATCAATTTCATCTTGATATATCTGGTCAGCAATTTCTAGACCATTCATACCTAATTGACGAGGTTTTTCTGCCTGACCTAGATACCACTCTTGGAGATAGTCATTTACTAATTGATAGTTAACAAAATAAGTATGAATATCAAATTTATCTCGGTTGTGATGTTGAAATAGCCAGCGAGCTAACCAACCAACAGAATGATTCCTTAAAGCGTAAGATACATAACCAATTTTTAGCTTTTTAGTAGGGGAATATGAATCTCTATTATTGATAATTTTATGACAATAATTTTTTCCTTCTGATTTAGCAAAAGCTTGAATATAAAAGTTAAAAATTTCAGCTACATTATTATGAATAGCTCGAAAATCCGCAGGAGCATCTTTAATATGAGGTATCGCAAAAGATGGCGTAAGCAAGCGTAAGATTCTTCCTTCTTCTAAAGGAATTCGTTCAGCTTTAATAAACTGTTGAAACACAGTTTCTAATTCTTGACAAGTTGTACATATCTCTTGCCAATACCCCCCAGCTGTCATTAGACCCCTTAACAGCAAATGGAGTGCAAAAATTTTATCAGCCAGTTTTTCTGATAAGGAGTAACATAATCTAGCTGTCTCTATTCCTTGAGAATAATTACGAGCATCTTGATAAAAAGTCGCTAAGTGCCGCAAAATTTCTACATTATTTGGCTCCAATCGTAAATGCAATTCTAGCAGAGATGCTGCTAGTAAAGGCTGCCGCAAAGTATGACCAATTTGGATAGCAGCAGGAAGCAGTAGAGAGAAACTTTGATGAGTATCAGAGAAATAAGGAAGACTAGCTTCTATTAAATTTAGATTAATTGGATGTAATGGAACAGTATTTAAAAATTCTTTTAAAAATTGGATTAATAATTTGGTATTGATTTCTATATTGTCTTTTGCGTTTAAGCTTTCAATTAATCCCCAATCATTCAAATTATCAATTTCTTCAAATTTTTTCAATTTTATAGAAAGTATAAGTATTTGAAGCAAATTATTTAGATCGCTAGGATTAATTTCCCGTATATGCTGGCGAATTAACCAAGCTAGAGAATATTCTGCCAATATTTCGCGTCTTTCAGCTTCTATTTGTAAAAATTGAAATAGTTCATTTATCCAAATTGGTAACTGATCTTCATCTGCTTCCGTTATTGGCAGTATCCAAGTCATTTGAGCTTCTGCTTCTTGCCCTTGTAATAGCAGTAGTAACCCTAAATGCCAATAATAAGAGATAGTATTTGGTTCTATTGCTATTGCTTGTTCGTATAACTCTGCTGCTTGCGAATATTTTGCTTGAATGAAGTATTGTTCAGCTTGATTTTGCCAATTACATATATCAGTAATCATTGTAATTCTCTGAAAAATTTTTATGAAGAATATACTTGTGAACAATTCACATAATGAAAATAAAGTGGATAGAAGCATCTACCCACTTTGGAAAATATCTAGTTGAAAGACAATTTATATACTGTCTGTCCTTGGTTACTTAGCCAAAGAGACGTAGCTGCTGGGACAAGTAGGTGCTCCAGGGGTGGCGGTAACTGTAACGGAACTTGCGTTTACACCAGTATTAACCATAGCATCTTTAGATTCACACAAAACAGCTACGGTAGTAGCTTCACTGGTAGCTTGTTGGGTTGTCACCTCTACAGCACCAACATAGGCTTTGAGAGGCGCACTGGCATTTATTACTGTTGCTCGGTTGTTTACTGTACTAGCGTCACCATTAATAGCCGTATATGTGTAATTTATGGTTTGTGTTGCAATACCAAGACCTAAACTACCAATTGAAGTTGAAAATGTACTATTTTCTAGGTAATAAGCTTGTTGAGCGCGGTTCATCGAACCTACGTAGGTTTTAGCTTCTGACTGTTTGGCTTTGTTAGCTTGGTTCAAGAAAGAAGGTAGAGCGATCGCAGACAAAATACCGATGATGATAATTACTACTAGTAATTCAATAAGTGTAAAACCCTCATTTTCATTCTTTTTGTTGAGGATGTGTTGGAGAAACTTAGCTTTTAATTCGGTTTTCATAAGTGTTTTCCTGGGGTAGGAAGTGCTTGGGTGTTCTAGATGTAACTTACCCAGCTGCGATCGCTTTCCTATCACCTCCAGAAAAAAAGTTTGGGGAGGTACAATTACATAATCCAGAATCCTGGCATCCGAAATGACACAAACATCACTAAATCCCTGCTGTTGACCAAGGTTGAGATTCTCAACTTCGATTGTGGAAGCGCCTTATTCAAACTCAGGTGGCCACAGTTCTGATATTGCCAGTTCCCAACCTGGCAGCAAGTCTGGTAGTGTGAGGATGTCGCCATTCTGCATCACTACTGGAGCTTGATTTATTCGATAAACCGTTACTGTCAAGTTGTCAGGGTCAATCAATATACCGACTGTAGACCCAAGTTGCAAGAATAGCTGAATCTTCTCTTCAAGCGGTTTGATTCTGTCACTTTTAGATTTAATCTCAACGATCAAGTCTGGAACCAACTCTACAAAGTCGCGCTTGGTCTTCTTCAGCCGATCGGCCCGAACAAAAGACACGTCAGGGGCACGCAAGTTTCTTTTTTCCGAGTCATCTTCTTCTATATTCGGTAGGATAAATCCTGCGCTAGAACCAGTTATACGCCCTAGTTTGCGCAGCATGACCCATATATTTAAAAAGGTACTCAACCGAGCGCCAATTTCTTCTGACTCATAATCTGACAAGGGAGAAACTATGATTTTTCCCTCTACCAGCTCCATCTGCCATTCCGGATGCTCAGTTTGTAGCTGCTCTAAATCGGTGATGCTGAGGGACATAATACGCCAAATAACGCTTTAATCTCTATCATACGTACCTCAACCCCTGAAAGATACAATGTATTGTATTCAAAGGAAAACGGCTCTATAGTTTGCCATTAGTAGCATCAATGAAAACAGATGTAATTTTTTATGAACTTATCAAGGAACTACCACAAATATTTTTTGAACTTATTGATAAACCTGAGACTAATCCCAATATCTACACATTTATTGCACCTGAAATCAAACAACAATCATTTCGTCTAGACGGCTTGTTTGCTACTATCAAGGGATTTGAAAATGAACCTTTATACTTTGTAGAATTACAAACATACAAAGATGAAGAATTTTACGAACGACTTTTTGGGGAAATTTTTCTTTACTTCCGTCAATATAAACCAGCAAACTCAGACTGGTACGCAATTGTTATCTACGACAAACGTATCCATGAAACCCCACCTCACCAACGCTATCAGGCTTTAGTACAACAACATCTACGTTGCATTTATCTGAATGAACTTTCGACTAGTACTGAAGATTCCTTGGGCATAGGAATTGCCAAACTATTTGTAGAAGTACCTACAAAAGCTCCTTCCTTAGCCCAACAGCTAATCACTCAGGCACGAGAAGACTTCCTGGATGAAAACCTTCAAAAAAAAGTGATAGCATTTATCCAAGCCATTGTATTTTATAAGTTTCCCAATCTTGCTTTAGAGGAAATTGAAGCTATGCTTGATTTAGATGCATTCAAAAATACTCGATTGTACGAGAGTATATTGGCAAAGACTAAGCCGAAAACAGAACTAGAAACAAAATTGAAATTAGTCCCAAAACTTATTCAAAAAGGTATGAGCATTCAAGAAATCGCAGAATTGCTAGAACTAGATAGTGAAACTATCAGAAAATACCTCCAAGAAGAGTCATAGCAGTTAAAAGGATGTTTGGTAAGTGTTGAGCGCCTAGTTCCATAGGCGTTTTGCGTAGGCGTAGCCCGTCACAGACATCGCTTACCATCTGGCATAGCCAATCACAGTTTATTATGCTATATTAAGCGTAGTCGTTATGAGTTCATATATTTGCATGACTAACCCAACTGTAGAAAACTTAGTAATTATCGGTTCTGGGCCAGCAGGTTACACAGCCGCCATTTATGCTGGACGCGCTAACCTGAAACCCGTTGTATTTGAAGGTTTCCAAGCCGGGGGATTACCTGGTGGACAACTAATGACAACGACGGAAGTTGAGAACTTCCCTGGATTTCCTAAAGGAATTACCGGGCCGGAACTGATGGATCAGATGAAGGCGCAGGCGGAGCGCTGGGGGGCTGAACTATATACTGAAGATGTTATCTCAGTTGACTTGAGTCAGCGTCCCTTTACAGTGCGATCGCAAGAAAGGGAAATTAAAACCAACAGTATCGTCATTGCTACGGGTGCAACAGCAAAGCGTTTGGGTTTACCCAGCGAACATGAATTCTGGAGTCGGGGTATCTCCGCTTGTGCAATTTGCGATGGTGCAACACCAATTTTCCACGGCGCAGAATTGGCTGTAATTGGTGCTGGCGACTCGGCGGCGGAAGAGTCAATTTACCTCACCAAATACGGTTCTAAGGTAAATATGTTGGTACGCACCGATAAAATGCGGGCTTCTAAAGCCATGCAAGACCGCGTTTTGAACAACCCGAAAATCCAAGTGCATTGGAACACAGAAGCCGTGGATATCTTCGGTAACGGTCACATGGAAGGGGTGAAAGTCCGCAATACCAAAACTGGTGAAGAGAGCCAACTGCACGCTAAGGGTTTATTTTACGCCGTTGGTCATACTCCCAATACCTCTCTATTTAAAGGACAATTAGAACTGGATGAAGTAGGTTACGTTGTCACTAAGCCTGGTTCTGTAGAAACCAGTGTAGAAGGCGTATTTGCTGCTGGCGACGTACAAGATCATGAGTTTCGGCAAGCAATTACGGCTGCGGGTACTGGCTGTATGGCGGCAATGTTGGCAGAACGCTGGTTGTCATCTACTGGCTTGATTCAAGAATTCCATCAACAACCAGAAACAAAAGATAATGAATTAGAACATCAGCCAGCCAAAAAGACTGAAGCTGAGGAAGAAGCTGGATTTAATTTGGATGGGACGCGCCATGAGGGAGGTTATGCTTTAAGAAAATTGTTCCATGAAAGCGATCGCTTACTCCTTGTTAAGTACGTCTCTCCTGGTTGCGGCCCTTGTCATACCCTGAAGCCAATTTTAAATAAAGTGGTGGATGAATTTGACAGCAAAATTCACTTTGTAGAAATTGACATCGACAAAGACCGAGATATTGCTGAAAATGCTGGTGTGACAGGAACGCCAACAGTTCAGTTGTTCAAAAATAAAGAACTGGTGAAGGAAGTCAAAGGCGTGAAGCAAAAGAGCGAATACCGCCAGTTGATTGAAAGTAATCTTTGAGATAGTAGGTATTGGGCAGTTCCCAATACCCAATACCTGCCATAGCCCAATACGCTTGGGTTATAGGTTATTGGTGTAGATAATTGGTATTTTAAGACGCGATTTATCGCATCTCTACATCAGGGTTTTGTTGCTCATTCTGAACTGTATTGCGTCATAGCCGACAACTTTACTGCTCATTCTTTGCATCTTGATACAGGTGCAAAGAATGAATTTATCTCCGAAATTGAGCTAATGAATATTAATTATCTTGATGACGATCGCTTGGATCTTGCTCAGTTTCTAGTAGCCGTGAAATCAGCATATCTGGTTTTCTACTAATAACAGACTTAACTTTATCAATAGCAATTACTTCACTGATTTTAACAACCATTTCCCAGAAAGTATCTTCTTCTGTATCTTTGTTGTAAGTTCTATGTTTAAACCACAACAAATCATCCCAAACTCCGATAATTGTGGCGAAATACCACTTATCTCTTACTAGTATCCAGATTTCTTGTTCTAAGTAAGTCTGTAGAAGAGGTTTCACAATGACTAAGATAATAAAAAATATTGTGCAACATGTTAATTAAGTATTAGGACTTACGCAAGAGCTTTCTGAAACTCTTATTTCTC
The DNA here is from genome assembly GCF_963920915.1 of Nostoc sp. PCC 9305. NCBI lineage: Bacteria > Bacillati > Cyanobacteriota > Cyanophyceae > Nostocales > Nostocaceae > Nostoc > Nostoc sp. PCC 9305. Next base: position 243 of record NZ_CAWUDN010000104.1, on the reverse strand, counting down.
CGTGTCCTCTGCGCCCTCTGTGGTTCGTTTTTTCATGATTTTGCGTAAGTCCTGAGTATTAACAGCTAAGACAACAGTTAAAATACTGAAGAGCCAAAAAATCAAAGGCTGCATCATCAAAATGACTGATTCGGTGAGAAAGACGATCGCGAATATTAGACCTCTTGCATAAATCAAAAATAAGAAAGAACCCCTCCCCGCAAGCGGCTATCCATTACCCGCATCTTTCTTAACATTGTTGTA
>NZ_CAWUDN010000103.1:0-29542 GCF_963920915.1 Nostoc sp. PCC 9305 | reverse complement strand
AATTATCTTGCCAGATGCCAAGGATATTGTTGATGTTATAGCTGGCGAACCTGGGCCAAAAAGTGATATAACTTTGTTTCGAGAAAACCGCGATAACTTTGACCCCAAACAAAAATTTAAGGGAGATTTAGGATATCTTGGAGAAGATTTAATTGACACACCGATTAAAACACCAAGAAATGGAAAGTTAAAAATTGACCAGAAAAAAGAAAATAAGGAGTTTTCATGCAAGCGATTATTTGTTAAACATCGAATTCGTTCTGTAAAAATATTTCGAGTTGTTCAAGAAAGATTTCGCTTAAATCCTAAAAAGTATGAACAAGTAATTTTGACAATTTGTGGAGTAGTAAGACTACGAATTGGGGCACTTGTATTACCAGTAGAAAAATACGCGATCGCATGAGTTTAAAATGAATGCACATAACCACGTTTTTTGTCTGATTATTAACAACAAACATCTCAAACCTCTATTCTATCGTCGAAACTAGCTGGATTCAGAAACTGGCGATCGCACGTTATAAGCTAGTCACAGAGATACTTAGGCAGTTTTCGGAGATGTCTTATAAGAAAGCAGTAAGCCAATGTTTTAAAGAGCGATAAAAAATACATATTTTCTTTTTTAAAGGCTACGATACCTTCCGTAAGCTTCTCTACGAGACGCTGCGCGATCGCCTGCGGTTTTTGCTAGCATACGCATTAACCAATAATTGTTAGAAGTCGCTAGAATTACAAACGCAGACATGATTCAACTTAGCCAAGAACATTTGCAAACCATCCGCACCCATGCCGAAAACATTTACCCAGATGAGTGCTGTGGTATAATTTTGGGCTATCTGGCTAATGAGGGCAAAACTGTGGTAGAAGTCATGCCAACAGAAAATGCTTGGAATACAGAAGCGGCGGCTGAGTTTCCAGGAGAACGCACAACAGAAAGTAAAAGACGGCAATATACGATCGCACCCGAAGTTATGTTAAAAACACAAAGGGAAGCTCGCGATCGCTCATTGAACATTATCGGCATTTTTCACTCCCATCCAGATCATCCTGCTATACCCTCAGAATGCGATCGCCTATACGCTTGGCAGGGATACTCGTATATAATAGTTTCCGTCCAAAACGGCAAAGCTGGAGAACTCAAAAGTTGGAGCCTTGATGATACTCATCAGTTTCAAGTAGAGGCAATTGAAAATATAAAATAACTGGCTTAGTTTAAAGACAGTCACTCATAGCGGTTTTCGCCGCTATCACAAATGAAAATTCGTCTTTCCCACTCTTAATAAGATCCAGTTTTTCGATAGGATTAATATTCCGCTTTCTCACATCATAACTGCTATGCTCAATCCCAATCTGGACGAAATCCAGTTGACTAAAGACGATTACGAACGCTACTCCCGACACCTGATTTTACCGGAAGTAGGGCTAGAGGGACAGAAGCGCCTGAAAGCCGCTAGTGTAATGTGTATCGGTACAGGTGGACTCGGTTCACCACTACTTTTATATTTGGCGGCGGCGGGTGTTGGACGCATCGGGATTGTCGATTTTGATATTGTCGATACTTCTAATCTGCAACGCCAAGTAATTCACGGGACATCCTGGGTGGGTAAACCCAAGATTGAATCGGCAAAAAACCGCATTCACGAGATTAACCCCTATTGTCAAGTTGATTTATACGAAACTCGTCTGACTTCCGAAAACGCCCTGGATCTGATTAAACCTTACGATATCGTAGTGGATGGTACTGATAACTTCCCCACCAGATATCTAGTTAACGACGCCTGCGTATTGCTGAATAAGCCCAACGTCTACGGTTCAATTTTACGCTTTGAAGGGCAAGCTAGTGTATTTAATTACGAAGGTGGCCCGAATTATCGTGACCTTTTCCCAGAACCACCACCACCAGGAATGGTTCCTTCTTGTGCAGAAGGTGGCGTATTGGGAATTTTGCCAGGAATTATTGGTTTAATCCAAGCAACCGAAACTGTTAAAATCATTCTGGGACAAGGCAACACTCTCAGCGGGCGATTGCTGCTATACAACGCCTTGGATATGAAATTTCGGGAGTTAAAACTGCGTCCGAACCCGATTCGCCCAGTGATTGAAAAGCTGATAGACTACGAAGAATTCTGCGGGATTCCACAAGCTAAGGCAGAGGAGGCAAAACAGCAGTTGGAAAGTCAAGAAATGACCGTCAAGGATTTGAAGGAATTGTTGGATAGCGGTGCAAAGGATTTTGTACTGTTAGATGTCCGCAACCCCCATGAGTACGACATTGCCAAGATTCCGGGTTCAGTGTTGGTGCCCTTACCAGACATTGAAAATGGGAATGGTGTTGCTAAGGTGAAGGAAATATTGAATGGCCATCGCTTAATTGCTCATTGTAAGATGGGCGGGCGATCGGCAAAAGCCCTAGCTATTCTCAAGGAAGCCGGAATTGTCGGGACGAATGTCAAAGGCGGAATTACCGCTTGGAGTCGAGAAATCGATCCTTCAGTTCCAGAGTATTAACAAGAGAGGCAGGAGGCAGGGGGAATATTACTCTCTGTTTCCTACCGTGAGCAGAGCAAGTTTGCAGTTTAAATCCCCACTTCCCATCTCCTGATGACCTTTTTGGAATTAAAAGTTAAAAATTAAAAATTATTCTATTTTTAATTAATTAATTTTGGTATAGAGCTGCAAAGAAGCAAGCTAGGCACAGCGTCTCGTAGAGAGCGTCTTGAAATTTTTAATTAATAATTTTTAATTTTTAATTGGAGCGAAGCGACTTGACTACCTCGAAATTTCATCTCAATATTTTATGGGTGCAAGTTTGGGTATTGGCAGCAGTGCAGGGAGCAATTACCCTCTCGTGGTTAATTTATAATATATATTTGCCGCAACTTTTGACTCAGTTTGGTTTTCCTGCTTCATTGGCAGTTGGTTTGGTGTTAGTCGAAAACGCTTTGGGTGCGGTGCTGGAACCATTGATGGGCGGACTTTCAGACCAAGCTAGGCGCTGGGTAGGAACTCGGTTTCCCTTCATCTCAGTAGGTATGATTCTCGCATCGGCTTTGTTCATTGCGATACCATGTGTTGTAAGTTTGATCCCGCCTGCTAATGTGATGCGATCGCTCTTACCTGTATTATTGGTAGCCTGGGCATTGGCAATGACAATATTTCGCTCTCCAGCGATGTGCCTATTGGGGATGTATTCGACACCAGCACAGTTACCTTTAGCAGTAAGTTTTGTCACTTTGGTAGGCGGTGCAATTGGCGCTTTTAGACCAATAAGCTACAAGTTTATTCTGAGCTTAGGCCCAGTTTATACCTTTGCAATTGGTTCCTTCGTCATGTTGGGGGCGGCGGCTGTGTTGCGGTTAGTCAATCCCCCAGAAGCACCAGTGGATAAACATCAAGCAGAAACGGTAAAGTTGCCCTTACAGAAATTGGCTTTAATTTTAGGAACTGGTTTCGGTGTTGCGTGGGGTATCCGATTTCTCATGGATGTCTTGGGTAAAGTACTCAAAACCCAACTGAATACTGATAATGTTGATATGCAAATGGTATGGATTGGATTAGCGATCGCAATTGCCAGCATACCAGCGGGAATCTTCGCCGTCAAAATTGGTAATAGTCAAGCAATGCTTTGTGGTATCTGTGCAATCATTCCCTCGTTATTGATAATGATATCTCTGGGCGCACAAATTCCGATAATTTTGTTAATCGTTGCGAGCTTTAGTTTAATTGTCAACGGGGCAATTCCTTTTGCTTTGGGGCTAGTACCCCAGCGGTGGGCGGGATTAGGAATTGGGATGTATTTTGGTGGGTTTGCTTTAGCTATGAGTTTGTTTGGCGTTATATTTCCCCAGCCGCAACAGATAACAACTTTTGTTGGTGCTATTGGGGGTGGATTGGCATTTTTCCTAGCTGGTGTTTGCATTGCGGTGAGTGGCATTTCTGAAACGCAAAGGAACGCAGAGGTTTAACGCATAGGCGCTTCTCTACGAGACGCTACGCGTAGCTTGCTTCCACGTTCGCGGAGCGTGCCGTAGGCAAGTGGTACGCCTTCCCGCAGGGTAGGGACGCAAAGTTATCTTCTGCGTCCCTCTATGTATGAATTACGAATTACGAATTACGAATTACGAATTACGAATTAGCTACGGGTTTAACCTGACTCAACAAATCGTGCAGTTTTTCGCCTTCAATAACCTCTGTTTCTAAGAGTTGAGTCGCTATCGCTTCTAGCAAGTCCCGATTCTGTCTGAGAATCTCTAGGGCTTGTTCGTGGGCTGTTTCGACGATTTCCTTGACTTCGCTATCAATGGCTTTGGATGTGTCTTCACTTACCGCCCGCCGGGGATTAGCACCACCATTACCCAGGAATGCTGCTTGTTGTCCTTGTTGGTAAGCTAATGGCCCTAAGACTTTGCTCATACCATAAGCTGTTACCATCCGTTCTGCCAAGTCAGTTGCTCGTTGCAAATCGTTGGAAGCACCTGTGGTAATACTGTTAAACACAATCTCTTCGGCGGAACGTCCACCCAACAAAGTTGCAATCTGACCCCGCAGTTCGTGTTCATTCATCAAAAAGCGGTCTTCAGTTGGTAATTGCAGAGTGTAGCCCAAAGCTGCCATCCCACGAGGAATAATCGAAATCTTTTCTACACGACCGTTTCCGGTTGTGAGCGCCCCGACCATTGCGTGACCAACTTCATGGTATGCAACAATCTTTTTCTCAGTCTCGTTCATTACGCGACTCTTCTTCTCTAAACCGGCAACTACTCGCTCAATTGCTTCGGCAAAGTCTTCTTGAGCAACCTTTTCACGCAGATTGCGCGCTGCCAATAATGCGGCTTCGTTCACTAAGTTTGCCAAATCTGCGCCAGCAAAACCAGGAGTACGAGTAGCGATCGCTTTTAAATTTACATCATCTCCTAATTTTACCTTTTGAGCGTGAATCTTGAGAATTGCTTCACGACCAGATAAATCGGGACGGTCTACCAACACTTGGCGGTCGAAGCGACCTGGACGCAGCAATGCTGGGTCTAGGGTTTCGGGACGGTTGGTAGCTGCTAGTACAATCACCGTTGCATCCCCAGCGGCAAACCCATCCATCTCAGTTAGTAATTGGTTGAGGGTTTGTTCGCGTTCATCGTTACCACCGTAGAAGCCGTTACTGCTACGAGACTTACCAATCGCATCCAATTCATCAATGAATACAATACAAGGAGCTTGTTTTTTGGCCTGTTCAAACAAATCCCGCACTCTGGAAGAACCTACACCGACAAACAATTCGACAAATTCGGAACCAGAGATGCTGAAGAATGGAACTCCTGCTTCTCCTGCTACGGCTTTCGCTAGCAGTGTCTTACCAGTACCAGGAGGGCCAACTAACAACACACCTTTGGGAATCCTAGCGCCAATTTGCGTAAACCGTGCCGGAGTCTTGAGGAAATCTACAATTTCTACTAACTCAGTTTTTGCTTCTTCTACCCCAGCTACATCTGCAAAGGTGATTTTAGCGGATTCGCCTTCAACGTAAACCTTAGCTTTGCTCTTACCAATGGAAAGCGCACCTTGCGGGCCACCGCCACCACCACCACGAGCGAGAAAGAACTGCCAAATACCAATAAAAATCAGTGGTGGAATCACCCAACTTAAGAGGGTTGTAAACCAAGTATTTTTGGGTGGCGGTGTAGCAGCGAACTCAACTCCCTTTTCTTCTAGAAGTTTGGGTAACTCTAAATCAAAGATTGGTGTCGTTGCAAACACTTGAGCCGGCTCGGCATTTTCTGCTTTTAATTGGTAAATAATCTGGTTTTGACCAACAGAAACACGGCTGACTTCCCCTTCCTGTACTTGATGAATAAATAGACTATAGGGAACACCAGCAGGGCCGGAAGCAAATAAACCAGGCAAAAATAAATTTAAGAGCAGGAATAGTCCTGATACTGCCAGTAATATATTAGCAACGATCCGAAACCGAGGTGACTTAGGCTGTTCTTTAATTGCCATAGATTTTACCAATCCTTAGAATGAAACTTGAAAATTGGGCAGAGGGACAAGAGGCAGAGGGGCGGAGGGGCAGAGGGGCAGAGGGGCAGAGGGGCAGAGGGGCAGAGGGGAAAGACTTACTACAACTTCTCCTCGGTAACAGAGCGCAGCCTCTCGTAGAGAAGTACGCTCCTCTGCTTCCTCCTGTTCTTTATTTCCCTTAACGTTTTAAGAAACTTGATTAAAGACTGGTCAAGAATGCTGGTATATTCGCCCAATCTGAGCAATGTCTACGATGGGCTTTAAGGCTCATGATGCTCGTTAGCCCTTGTATCTCTCTTGGGGATAAAACTCGCTAACGGTAATGCAAAGTTGTTTAGCTTGTCTCGATCTTCAATTATACTACTGTTTCTCATAATTTCTCCCATTTAACAATGTTTACAGCATTTTTTTACTTATTTATGTAACTAAACTTAACAATTTAATTAATCTTTGTGAACTAACGAGCCAATACGGTTTACCGTACTCAAAAAATATGCAGAGATTGGGAGACGCAAATAGGAATCCCCTACGAAGAGTTATTTTGGAGCCTTGGCGGAGCTTTCCTTGCTCCACTCCTGAATTCTTCTGCAATAATTTCACTAGACATCTCCAGAAATTAAGTTTTCACCTAGATAGGATAAGGGCTTGAGATTCTTTTTCGGAGATGTCTACTTTGAACTTTGGAACTGCGTTCTCCATATATGCGGTTCCTCCTAGCCACTAATGTCCATCATGCGACCAGTGGGGGCGATCGCTAGATAATTTAATCACACCGTAAGAACGGCCAACTTGCCATAAAATAGAATTTTCATAACTCGTTCGTGGCTGATCGATACTAACTGTCATTCCGTTAGCGTTTTTGATCTTTAAGGTTCCTGACCAAGTAATTTCCCAATCAATTCCTAATCTTTGGGTATGACGAGAGGTAAGAACAGGTCGAAAAGCAATATTATAAGCAGACACCATTTCTTTAGCAGCTTGGACAGAACCAGCATTGGTGTAATGTAGCCAATTAATATCTACATTAGGCATCGGTGGAACATCTTTGGCAGCAATTTCATTATTACTAATACGGAAAGCGTAGTGCATTAAATAAGCTCTTTCTGATGGGCGGAATACTGAAGAGATATCAATATTAGCTCCGGCATTTTTTAAGGCTTGCTCAAAAGCTTGTACTTTTTGACGGAAGGGAGAAGCTAAATCATCAATTAAGTCGCTGTCGGGGAAAACATTAACCCAAGCTTTTCCACTCAGTCGTTGTCTTAATTTTTTGGCGTATTCAGTTATGTTGTCTAAAGCCAACTCTAAATCAATGCCAAGCGTGGTTTTTGTTGTACTAGAAAGCTGTTGAGCTAATTCGGCTCGAAAATTGATGTCTCTGATTTTATAAGTTTCGGCTAGTCCTTTTGTACTGTTGGGGCCAAAATCTCCATCAGCTACTAACGGCGGATTCAAACGACCGATCGCTGTTAAACTTTTTTGTAAGTCCTTGACCTCATTTTCTCCAAAGTTAAGATAGGTTAAGAATTTTTTACCGGCATTGGTATAGATAGCAAAATAAATTGCAAAACCTTGCTCTAGCGCTTTTTTATAAGTAGCAGTATCGACAATTCCCGTTACTGTTAAAGCATTACTAGTCTGATAATCACGAGTTGCTTGGGCTGTAATATTCCCAAAATCCCCATCAACGGCAGCAATAGGGAAGTCGTAATCTAAAAGAAATTTCTGCCAAGCAGTTACAATTAGCCCTTCGGATTTTTTCTGGAGAGTCGGAAGTTGCAATGCTTGAAGTTTAAAGCTCATAGTTTTTCTTGAAATGAAACAATTGTTTTCAGTTAATCTTTATGTCACTATTTGTCGTATAATTTAAGTTACTACCGCTGCCAATTTAGTATCTCGTACTTTATTAGAGCGATTGGAGTTCAATAAACGCTGTTTTGCAAAACCCACTTTGGATTATAACATCCGCAGTTATATTAGCTTTTCTCACGAATACTTAAAATAGAAAGTAGCTATCTCTTTAACTTGTTGGCAAATGGGGTCGGAAATTTTTTGGAAGTCAGCCACGGCAAATTGTGTAGGCTAGCAAAAACCGCAGGCATCGTCCATGTTGTTGTCAAAGATCCGCCACTTCTGATTTGGGATGAGGATGCTCTACCGTAGGTAATCAAACCAAAGCGGCTATTCAAAATCTTTGGCTACAATTACCCAAAATTGTATAACCATAGGGTAGGCAAAGCCCGCCGTAGGCATCGCTCATCGTCGTATATATAAACGCCTCTATCCTTTTGTCCTTTCTGTGATATCTTACGGTCAGTCTGCTACGCGTAATAGGTTATTAAATTCATCCTATCAGGTGAGTCTAATGGGTGAGGTACAACAAACACGAAATATTGTACCTTGAGGCTATCAAATGGTTGTTTAGCACCCCAATTTCTCGGCTCAAAAATTAGGAAGTAGATAATGACTGTAAACCAAATTATTGGAGATTCAAAAAATAATATTTTTGCAAACCTTGGTAAACATTTTTTTGCCTGGATGATGACTTCAAGTAGTAGTAAATATGATAAAATTGTCAGCGATCGCAAACGTTCTCTTTTTGCTAATCTCCAAGGTAAAGTGTTAGAAATTAGCCCCAGAACAGGGACTAACTTACCTTACTACCCTAAAGATATCCATTGGATAGGAATCGAGCCAAACTCACATACGCATTCCTCTCTCCAAAGACAAGCAGAAAAACTGGGTTTAAATATCGACCTCCGCATTGGTAATGCTGAATGGTTAGATGCTGAAGATAACAGTATAGATACTGTTGTTAGTACATTGGTTTTGTGTTCAGTGCCAAATATAGATTATACATTACAGGCAATTTTAAGAGTACTTAAACCAGGTGGACGCTTCTTATTTATTGAACATGTCGCCGCACCTCAAGGAAGTTTATTGCGACAAATACAAAACACAGTTAGTCCGATTTGGAAAGTGATAGTTGATGGTTGTCATCCAGATAGAGAAACTTGGATAGCATTAGGAAAGGCTGGTTTTAGTAGCATCCATTATGAGCGATTTGATGCGCAATTACCAATTGTTAGTCCTCATATTATCGGTGTAGCGACAAAATAAAAGTATGAATAAACCCCCGACTAAGGGATTTCCAAGAAATAAATTATTCAATTTTGTGGGGTGGGCGTCTCGCCATTGGTGTCAAGTTAAGGCAGATGCCCAAATGTCAAGTGACATAGCAGCAGTGCGTCGGTGTCGCTGACGCACGGCTTTTACTAAGCACCTGTTTTTTCTTGAAGTTGCCCTAAGTGTTTTTTGACTGCTTCCAAGGTTGATGCATCCGCAATCCATACTGCACAGAATTTAGACGCTATCGATGCCCACATTGGGGCAACTTCTGTGGCATTGTTTTTGACTGCTAGACGCTCTATTACTTGCTCAAACAGACTAATAAATAGGTGCGCGGGCAAGCTCCCAAGGCGTTGAGATAGAGCCTGCCGACTCACAGACATTGCCTCTACCCACAACAATCCTTCTACTTCCAAGCAGCGTAGCACATCTGTTAAATGCTGTATTTGCCGATACACTAAACTCAGCACTATTGCTGCTATCACTGGTAGGGTTAGTACCCGCGATGCCTACGGTGGTCACTGAGCTTGCCGTACCCCTCCGGGGAAGCAAGCTACACGGAGCGTCTGTCTGCGACACGCTGCGCGAACGTAGAGAAGTGCGGGCTGCGCCTACGCAAATTCCGTTCTTTGTCTTTTACATCTTTGAGATTGGCAAATGTCCCTGGACTTAATAGCTCAATCAACCGTGATTCTATCTGTTGGTTTGTTGGGGCTGGGCAAGTTACCCAATGTCGAAAGTCTGGATTTCCTTGTTTTTTGCGTGGCCTACTCATGGCTATTCTCAACACCCTTGTGTTGAGTTTATCCATTCAGTTTTACCCTGTTGACAAGAATCTATTTTTCTTAACTTGACACCAATGGCGAGACGCCCACCCCACAGGAGTTAATTGGATATTTTTTTATTTGGAAATCCCTAAGAATTTCGATCAGACTATCCACACGCAGGATAAAATGTATTATTAAATACAGCACTTGCTTTAATAACGAATACTAGAAGCAGATATCTTACATTATCCAGTGAAAAGTTAGGAGGTGGGATTCATCCTATAACTAGACGGATAGCCAGGTGGATAAATATCTCGCTTTTTTAGATGCTATCACTAGAAGGTGCGATCGTATCCATCAGATAGTATTCTCATTGCCATATCAAAGATTATTGTACTACCAGTAAAACCTGAGAGCAAACTGAAACTAAAATCAGTCTAAAAAATGAAAAAAGTTTCTGTAATTATTCCGGTTTATGGAGTCGAGAAATATATAGCTGCTACTGTACAATCCGTTCTTGAGCAAACCTATACAAATTTTGAGCTTCTAATTATCGACGATGCTTCTTTGGACAGGAGTATAAATATCTGTCAGCAATTTACTGACCCCAGAATTAAAATTATTCGTCAGGCAAATCGAGGAGTATCTGGAGCTAGGAATACTGGTATTCGCCATGCTCAAGGAGAATATTTAGCTTTTTTGGATGGAGATGACCTTTGGTTGCCAGAAAAGTTAGAAAAACAGATTGCTCACTTAGAAAATTCACCAGCAGTCGGTGTTAGCTTCAGTCGTTCTGCTTTTATTGATGAAGCTGGACAAGCTTTAGGTACATATCAGATGCCCAAGCTTAAAGAAATCACGCCATCCTATTTACTCAGTTGCAATCCGGTTGGTAATGGCTCGGCTGCGGTAATGCGTAGAGAAGTTCTGGAAGCGATTAAATTTCAAGATAATCTTTACGGTACTAATGAAGATTGTTATTTTGATGAACGCTTACTCCAATCAGAAGATAACGAATTTTGGATTCGTATTTCTATTAAAAGCAATTGGCAAATAGAGGGCATTCCAGAACCCTTGACTTTGTATCGGATTAATTCAAAAGGGCTTTCAGCAAATATGCTAAAGCAGTTAGATTTCTGGGAAAAGCTAATTGAAAAGACACGCTCCTACGCTCCAGAAATATTTACTCAAGGGGAAACACTAGCTAGAGCTTACCAGTTGCAGTATTTAGCTCGTAATGCCGTAAGACTACGAGAAGGTTCAATGGCTGTAAAATTAATTAATCGAGCCTTAATAACTGACTGGCATATTCTTCTTGAAAATCCCAGAAGTACACTTTTGACAATGGTAGCAGCCTATTTACTTTTACTCTTACCTCAAAATTTTTACAATAAATTTGAAGCTCTGGTTTCAAACAATATAGTAGGGGCTAACCAAAAACGTCGTATTCTTCAAGAAGATATCTAGAAATAATTAAGAACTTTCTATGCCTAAAGCATAATTAGATTTCTTGTATAGTGCATAGTAAATTTAATGAGATATTAATTAAAATAAATCAATGGGAATAGTCAACAATGAAGAAAGTTTCTATCATTATTCCGGTTTATAAAGCAGAAAAATATATAGCTGCTACACTGCAATCAGCTCTTGAACAAACTTACGAAAACTTTGAGATTTTAATTATTGATGATGGTACTCCTGACAGAAGTATAGAAATTTGTCAGCAATTTACAGACCCTAGAATTAAAATTATTCGTCAAAAAAATCGGGGTCTACCTGGGGCAAGAAACACTGGTATTCGCCATGCACAAGGAGAATATTTAACTCTTTTAGATGCTGATGACTTATGGTTGCCAGAAAAATTAGAAAAACACGTTAAGCATTTAGATAATTCGCCTAATGTCGGGGTAAGCTTTAGCCGCTCTGCTTTTATTGATGATAATGGCAACCCTTTAGGTATTTATCAAATGCCTCAGATGCAGGGAATAACTCCAGCGATTATTCTTTGCCGCAATCCAGTTAGCAATGGTTCGGTAGCAGTAATTAAAAGAGAAGTTTTTGAAGCTATTGAATTTCAAGATAATCTTTACGGTACAGTTGAAAATTTTTATTTCGATGAGCGATCGCGTCATACTAATGGTGACTCAACAGATGTTGAATGTTGGTTTCGGATGTCTGTTAAGAGCGATCTGGAAATAGAGGGCATTCCTGAAGCTTTGACATTATATAGGGTAAATTCAGGGGGACTTTCAGCAAACTTGCTCAAGCAGTTAGATTCTTGGGAATTGGCAATCTCTAGGGCACGTTTATACGCCCCAGAAATAGTTAATCAATGGGAAACACTGGCTAGAGCTTACCAGTTGAGGTATTTAGCCCGTAGAGCAGTCAGTCTGCAAGATGGTGCAATGGCTGTGAAGTTGGTGAATCGAGCATTAGCAACCAACTGGCATATTCTCTCTAAAGAACCACGCCGTACACTTTTGACCCTGGGAGCTGCCTATTTCCTTCGGCTTTTGCCTCAGTTCCTTTACAGTCGAATTGAGACTGTTGCTTTAAAGACTACAGGATATACTCAAAGACAGCGAATTTCACAAGGCTTAGGCGGGAGCAACGCGATTTCGTGAGGTCGCCCAAAGGACGTGCATAAATGAGCTTTAACGCGGCTTTTGGATCGAATCACTCACTTGAGTTCCTGTATAATTGGGAACCCAACCTTCTGCGTTGGCGCAGCCCGCCGCAGGCATTGCAAAATAGCGTATCCCTTTGAAACTCAACAACGCAGTTGGGCCGCACCAATGTTCAATGTCGGCGGGGATATAAAGATAGTCTTGTGCCTGAACTAAAAGCTGTACCTGCCTGCCATCAGGTCGCACAAAGCCATAAATCATTTCTCCTGCCAATACGTAGACGGGTTCAGGCGCAGGATGAGTATGGTAACGACCGTAGGTTGCGATTAGGTGGTGAAGATTGAACGAACCTGGATGCACATTTAGTAAGTCACACCAGAGAGCGCCATTTTCTTGCTGAAGAAATTCAAAGACGCTGTTATGGAGTTCTACACAATAACGTTTCTCGGACTCAGTTAAAACGTCCTGGTCTAGCAGATTAGGGAAGAGTAGTGATGTTCCTGGGTCGTAGTGTTTGAGTTGAATGCCAAGAGGCGCAAGTTCGCGAGCTATTTCGTCTAAATCGCTCTCAATCGTACCGTCGTCAAGTAGTAGGTTAGCCATGACAAAAAGACTAATTAACTGTTAAGAAGAGTATACTCAATTTTGAGATGAAAAGCCACTATTCCCGATTGAGAAACCGGGGAATAGGGAATAGGGAATAGGATACAGGTCACAGGGTACAGATTATTCCCTATCACCTGTCACCTGTCACCTGTCACCTCTCCCCTAATCCCAATGCCCATTAAAAGAATAAATTTATCGCCAGAATGATGCTTATTAGTACCACTAGCATCTAAGCTAGTACGGGTGAACTATATCCAGCATGGAATGTCTGACTTAATTCTGTTTTGGCATCGGCGCGATTTACGCATTTCTGATAATACGGGACTGGCTGCGGCAAAACGGCGGAGTCCGAAGGTAGTGGGCGTATTTTGCCTAGATCCGAATATTCTAGAACGGGATGATGTTGCTCCTGTGAGAGTAACTTATATGATTGGCTGTTTGCAGAAACTCCAAGAGCGATATGCTCAAGTTGGTAGCCAGTTGTTAATCCTCCACGCCGATCCCGTACAAGCGATACCAGCTTTAGCCGAAGCAATAAATGCCAAAGCTGTTTTTTGGAATTGGGATGTAGAACCTTATTCACAAGAACGCGATCGCACTATTATAAATGCCCTCAAAGAAAAAGGTATTGAGTTTCTTAACCAAAACTGGGATCAAATCCTCAACTCTCCAGAGGAGTTACGCACGGGTAGTAACAATCCTTACACGGTTTACACTCCCTTCTGGAAAAATTGGATTACCAAACCGAAAGCTCAACCAGTAGAAACACTGCAAAATGTTGAGGGATTAACGGAAGCTGAACAGGAAATTGCCAAACTTGCAGGAGCCTTGGCACTACCTTCAGCAAAAGATTTAGGATTCATCTGGGATGAACCATTAATTATTTCACCAGGAGAAGCGGCGGCACAAGAACGATTAGAAGAATTTACTAATAAAGCTATTACTGAATATCAAGAACAGCGAAATTTCCCCGCAGTGGACGGTACATCACAACTGAGTGCAGCTTTAAAATTTGGGGTAATTGGCATTCGCACCGTTTGGCAAGCCACGATAGAAGCACTGGAAAACAGTCGCAGTGAAGAAACAGCAGTTAATATCCGCACATGGCAACAGGAATTAGCTTGGCGGGAATTTTATCAACACGCAATGTATAACTTCCCCGAATTAGCTGATGGTGCTTTCCGCGACACCTTTAAGAACTTTCCTTGGGAAACAAACGAAGAATATTTCCAAGCTTGGTGTGAGGGGAGAACAGGCTACCCCATTGTGGATGCAGCAATGCGTCAGTTAAACGAAAGCGGCTGGATGCATAATCGCTGTCGGATGATTGTTGCGAGTTTCCTCACTAAAGACTTACTAATTAATCCCCAACTGGGAGAAAAATACTTTATGCAGAAGTTGATTGATGGAGATTTGTCTGCTAATAATGGCGGTTGGCAATGGAGTGCTTCTAGCGGTATGGATCCCAAACCTGTGCGGATTTTTAACCCCGCCAGTCAAACACAAAAATTCGATCCAGAAGGGGAATATATTCGGCAATGGGTGTCGGAATTGCGGTCTGTAGATACAGAATATTTAGTTACTGGGAAAATTCCACCTTTAGAACGTCATGCTGTTGGCTATCCTGACCCAATTGTGGATCATAAAATACAGCAACAGCAATTTAAACAGCGTTATCAACAGCAAAAAATTCTTAGTAGTGGTCAGTAAAATTGTTAGTTTCTTAATAGACATTTCCAAAAATTCAGCCTACTGGAGAAAAACACATGAACGCGATCGCAGTGAAAGACGGCATAGAGATTTACTACAAGGATTGGGGCAGCGGTCAGCCCATCGTTTTCTCGCATGGTTGGCCTCTATCGGCCGACGACTGGGACAACCAAATGATGTTCTTCTTAAATCACGGCTATCGCGTCATCGCCCATGACCGGCGAGGGCATGGACGCTCGACCCAAGGCGGCGACGGACACGATATGGATCATTACGCCGATGACCTCGCTGCGCTTACCGCGCATCTCGACTTAAAAAACGCCATCCATGTTGGACACTCGACTGGCGGGGGTGAGGTGACACGCTACATTGCGCGCCACGGCGAAAGCCGCGTCGCAAAGGCCGTTCTCATTAGCGCCGTGCCACCACTGATGGTGAAGACCCCAGCAAATCCCGGCGGTTTACCTAAAGAGGTATTTGACGACTTTCAAACGCAGGTTGCCACCAATCGGGCGCAATTTTATTGGGATGTGCCGAGCGGGCCCTTTTACGGTTACAACCGACCGGGTGCGAAAGCCTCGCAAGGCGTGATTGAGAATTGGTGGCGTCAGAGCATGATGGGCGGTAGCAAGGCGCAGTATGATGGCATCGTGGCTTTCTCTCAGACCGACTTTACCGAGGATCTTAAGAAGTTCTCTGTGCCGACTTTGGTAATGCACGGCGATGATGACCAGATAGTTCCCTATGCCGACTCTGCCCCACTGAGCGTTAAGTTGGTCAAGGGCGCGATATTGAAAACCTACAAGGGTTTCCCGCACGGTATGCCGACGACAAATGCAGACCAGATCAATGCCGATCTCCTCGAATTCATTCAGTCGTAAACGCAAAGCACTCGGTTAGTCTCCATACTGCCGCCTCAAAGCGTCTAACCAGGCGATGCAGCGAACCGCGCCCTGCTGCGATGCGTGGCTTTGGTATAGTGTGGAATGGCACTAAGAAAAGCCCAAAGACTTATTATATTCTCGTTCCCAGCCTGGAGGCTGGGAACGAGTTCCAAGAGGCTCTGCCTCTTGTCAAGAAAGAGGAGGCGGAGCCTCCGAGAATGGGTTCCCAGCCTAGAGGCTAGGAACCAGTTGGGGCAGGGGCTGTATCTTAACTTAGTGCCATTCGGTATAGTGTGTTTGTCCACCTTGCAACCATGCGCGCTCTTGGGTGCGTATCGTTAGCCCTCAATCTGTCGATAGGGGCGTAGCGAGAGGTCATCTTTAGGTTGTGATGTCCAGGTGAGCGGCAATGCGATCGCAGATTCCCGGTAGTCTGGGCTAAGGAACGAACCCAGCACTTCAAGCATCAAGCGTGTCAGCCTGTTGGAGTTCAACGAGTTAGAACGCTAACACCACATCATGTCTTGACAGGTAAATGAGAAATTGTCCATAAGATGAGCAGGAAGATTAAGTAAATTGCACCAACTAATCCAAACTCAATCAGAGGAATATAGGTTACTTCGTAAATTCTGCCCAAGCCGCGTTCAGTCAGTGCATAAACGGCCAGGACACTCACTAAAAAGGCTCCGTAAATAGTACGTTTCGTCGAGATACCCACAGGTAAACCGTGAAGCTGAGTAAGTACCAGAATGCCAAAAAAACCAAAGAGAAATGTGGGCCACTTGCTTTGTCCTAGTATTAATGACACGATTACACTATGTAAAAGCACTGAAGCCTCCAAAGTGAATGTCCACCAACGGTTTACATGGGTGCGGTTAAAAATTAAGGAAGATTGGAGCAAAAGCAAGAACATATAAAGAAAACCAATCAAGTGCCCCCAAGTCGCTTCCATTGGGTGATACCAAAAGGTGTAGATAGCGGCGAAAGAGAAAAAATAGCCGTGGTACAGTTTGATAATTTGCAAAAACTGTTGATGAAATGGAACAGAATTGCCAAAAAATAAACCGCGTCGAGGTGTTTCTAAAATCAGTACGAAGACTAGTAAGAGTACAACTGCACCTTGAGAAGCCCAAATTGAAGTATCTTGAGCTAGAGCATCGTACCAAATATATGTTTGCAGAAAGTGTAAAGCAATGAATGCACCATTAATGGCAAGCATGAGGTAATTTATCGGGTGCAACGCTGATTTGTATTTCAACTGCGATGCCTGCGGCGGGCGTAGCCATCGCTGCGCCCACAAGATACACGCCCAGATGCTAAACTGATGCCCAAGGTACATACCCCAAGCAGTTACTCGACTCCAAAAGGTTGGTTGGGGAAGCTTCCAATAGTACCAGTTTAGTCCTTGGTCAGGAAGTTTGATGATGCTTGCAGGAATGCTCCCACCGAGCCAAATTGCGTAGGTGAGAAGGATGCTTACAAAGATGCCTAAAAATAATACTCGGCGACCTGTCATATTAATTCGTAATTCGTAATTCGTAATTCGTAATTCAGACCTAGATTTTTAGGCTGGCTGCACGTTCTGTTTTTGGTTCAGATGCACTTTTAGTTACTCGAAAACTAAGAGTCAAAGCTACTAGCATTACTAAAGTTCCACTCAAAAAAGGAGCAGAACTTCCAAATTTCATAAAACTTACTCCTGCCCATGTTGGCCCAGCGATACGTGCCAATGCAGAGCAAGAACTGGCAATTCCTAATATTTGTCCTTGTTCTTCTGGGGCTGTCATCTGGGAAATTAAGCTGTTCAATATTGGTTGGCTGATACTAATTCCCCATGCCACAAGTGTGGCGGCGACTAATAATAAAATTAAGCTTTGCGAGAATCCAATTAACAGTAATCCTAAACCTAATCCTAATATTCCCAAGATAAGTAACTTGATTTCACCCAATTGTTTCTTGAGAAATCCGATTAGTCCTCCTTGAATTATTGTGCTGACAATCCCCATGAAGGCAAAAAGATAACTCGCTTGTTGAGGGCCCCAATTTAATTGCTGCTTAGACCATAAAGCTAATGTAGAGTCCATAGCTGCAACAGCAAAGGTGACTAAAAAGTAGATGCCGACAAGTACACAAAATTGCGATCGCTGTGACAACTGTCGCAAGTTTAGGGATTGCTGACGGTGGCGATGAAGTTGGATTTTGGCTTTAGTCTCAGAATTTAGAGATTCTGGAAGTAATATCAAAGCACAAAGAAATGCCAATAAAGATAATCCGGCAGCAAACAACGACGGTAGATGAAAGTTAGCGTTGTTCGGATCTGATCCGATTAGAAGACCTCCAATCGCTGGGCCGAGAATGAAGCCAAGACCAAAAGCTGCACCGATTACACCCATGCCACGAGCTCGATTACTTGGCGTGGTAATATCTGCTATGTACGCCTGAGCAGTGGCAATATTGCCTGACATAATCCCGGCAAGACTACGAGCAATAAACAAAACCCATAAGGAGTTGGCAAAACCTAAGCCTGCGTATGCAATTACCGAGCCGAATAAAGTCAGTAATAAAATCGGACGGCGACCGTAGCGATCGCTAAATCTGCCCCATAATGGTGCAAATAAGAACTGCATTAAAGAATAAATAGCTACAAGTAGAGTCGCTTCATTAGGTTTTGCACCAAATTGTTCACCATACAAAGGCAGTATCGGCAGAATAATTCCGAAGCCGAGCAAGTCTATAAATACAGTCAAAAATAAGACGAATATAGCCCTGCGATTATTTTTACTCTCCATCTGTACAATTCCATTTTATAAAAAAGATGTCTAACTTGGATTAGTTTTAAAGACATCAGGGAACGCTCGATTGTAAAGAGCTATTGATTACAAACAGTAATCAGTACAAACAAAATGTTTGAATTTCAGTGTGGTTGAGCAAAATAGCATGGAACAAACCCATGATAAAAATCAAGCCAATAATGCTACTAATTAAAGCAACTATAATTTCATGCTTCCGTATGGCTTTTTGTATCTTAGCGTCTATGATATTTTCTAATTCTTTGTATAACATTGAGTTGAATTTGGTTAAAGACAAGAATTATCTGGAACTTACGTTACGTACTTACATAAGTTGGAGTATGTCCGAAATCTCTAACTTATTAAATTAAAACTATAGCAATCCTAAATCATTTGTAAGGAAGAAAATCGTTGTAAAGCATATAAATAAGTACTTTTAATCTCCCTATTTTTTCACGTTTGAATTCGGATTACTATATTTCAATGCAGTGCGAATGTCAAGAACTTTTACGTCGTTTCAAAACACCACCTGAAATACCAAAAGCTAATATCGCTAAGGTATAAGTTGGTTCGGGAGTCGCAAGAATACTTACCTGATTAATAGCCAAGCCATATTGTGGAGCAGAACTGCTAAAAACAAGTCGCGAGATGTTTGGAGTGTCACTACGAATCCCCAAGAATACTGCCGAATTATCTAATGCTAAGGACGAAAGATTTGGAACGGAGAAAGTACCCAATAGGTTATTGGCATTATCAAAAGCGGCGATCGAATTTTCAATTTTCAATTTACTAGTGTCTACAGCTATCTGAGTTCCAGCGCCAAAAACTGGCTGGGCAAAACTAATCGAAAAAGGCCCGCCGTTCCCTTTAGTGCCAGGATCGGAAGTACCAGGAGGAAGAGGGATAAAACCTGTTGGATCTATACCCCCGAAAAGAATAAAATCACCTAGAGCGAAGTTACTCCGAATGCCAGGTGAAGGTAAAGTTTGAAAGACAAATGGTGGAGTAATTTGAGGCTTATTAGTTGGAGTTATATTTACATCCAAGCCTAAACCACGTTGTGATGTTGCTGAAAAAGAGTTAGGTAAAAAAGCCGGAAAATCAGGAGCAGACGGATTAAATACTTTACCTAAACTTTCCCAATTAACTCGATCGTTGCCTCCTAAACCAGCGCGCTCAGTGACTAAAAATGTAGCAGCTTTAACTGGTAATGGGAGAACCGTTATTATGGCTGCGATCGCTGAAAAATATTTTACAGATAACTTAAATAATTGATTGATCTTAACTGTCACAAGGTTTTCTCCTTAATTTTTTAAGATAATATCATCAAAATGCAACAATGCCTTATTTAGATCGAGAGAGTTGAAGCAACTGCTGCGATCGCGCCGAATAACTTTAGATTTTTCATTACCGCCATTATCAGCCTGTCTTCTCCACCATTAATTAAGTTATTCAAGACTGGCGGAGATATTATGATTGTCTCCACAAGCACAAATTCGGTCGTCGTTACTAGTATCCAGCAATAAATTATTGTTAGGAGTACCAACAATAATAGATGTAAAATATTTCTTGATAGTTTTATATGTCAAATGTAGTTAATATTTGTAATACTGACATATACAAACATCAAAACTATAAATTTCTGATGAAATCTACCTCCAAACAATTAATTCTATTTTATATCTCTGGCGGAATAAAAATGCGATTATTTATTTTTTTAAATTATTTAATTTCTTCAAGGTTATCAAAAATGCGGGCGCTATTGTGTTGAAAATATGGGCAAGCAATAAAATATAGGACTCATACAGCAAATTTCAACTTCTCTCGGAACGCTAACAGTATGTCTGAGACAGAAACTACGTCAACGTCAGGTAAAGAAATATCTCACCCACGAACTCAACTCTTACCGCACTGCGTTAGGCAGGAAACGCCCGACTTGTTCGCTCTTAGCGCTCCCACTCTGAAAGCAAGTGTGGTGAGGGTTGAGTTCGGGTATACTTCCAACAAATAGATTATGCAATATTGTGGGGTATTTTTTTTATTTGTCAGTCCCCTATGGCAATTTATAGCTACCAACACGTAGAGTTAACTGACCTTGGCGCGGGTTATGGCTGAATATAAATGCGCCTTCTTCGCTTTCCCCACTAGATAAAAAGTCAATCTGTTGCTCTCCTGTTTCTGTAACTTTGCCGTCAATCATTAACTCAGCCATAATCTGAACTGACTCAGCTGTATCTCCTCCACTATTCATAACTTCAAAAGGAACATAAAACTGACCATTAATTTCTCGAATTGTTTGTTTTTTAGTGACAGAAAGGATTGGAGGTTGATTTTTTTCGTTCAGCCAAGTGTAACCTACTAGAATCACAATGATTGCTAGAATGAATGAGGCGATGCTGAATGTTATCCACTCAGCTATTGAGCGTTTTGGTTGTTGTTCTGTTTCAGTCATATTGCTAACCTTCCGGCTGCACCACCAATAGTTGCAGGTAAACCCAGTATTAATGTGTGATCTAACCACATTGTCCAGGGGTCGCTAAGAGTTAATTTTTGAAAGAACCACAGCATAAAAGCGCCTGCTAGCAATGATACTAAGTAGGACATAATGGTTTCGCTCGATGGTCGTTGAAAAATTCCCTTTTGCTCTTTACGTTTTTGCTGGTTAGAAAAACCTGCCTGAAATACAATGCCATAAGAAATCAGCAAAGATGCAGCGATCATTGCTAACTCCCAAGGTGGAGAGGTTGCGGCTGCAAGCATAGGAATTTCATCTGTGGGAGCGATGTTAAATGCAATTATGGTTGCACCAATCAGGGTTCCACCCACATCAGTAAAGGTGGCGTGTAACTCATCCCTTTTGTTCTTAGTTGTGCTATTTTCCCGATCGCTTCCTTGTCCTTTTCCATTGCTGTTTTCAGTATCTCCCAACAATTGATTCGCTAATGCTACACCAAGAGCGAAGGGCACACTTTCAAAGATGATTTTACCTAAAGATTCCTTTAGGGAGGTTTCTGGTGTCAATTCTCGCAATAGTAACAGCACAAAGGTAGAACAAGCTATTCCGATCGCGATCGCTTCGACGGTATCCATTGCAGCTTGATGAGAAAGCCAGCGATATCTGCGTTTGCGAAAACCTTCTATCTGATTGAGCAAGTAAACCACAATAAACATTAATGCGATCGCCGTCATTATCAGTTGTGCTTTTGCCAGCGATCCAATCCACCAAACCTCCATTGTGTACAGTAAAGGTATGCCAAATAAAAAACCTCCACAAGCACCTCGAATGATGTCATTAATCTCATTCTTCCAGACATTTTTTTGACTTTTCGTTGGCACTCCTTTATTTTCCTTTTATTTAAATTTTGCTTTAACTTATAGTTCATTTATTTGCAAAAAAGTTATTTTTTTAATATATATAAATTTTATTTATCAGATTTTCATATTTTGTATTATCTGCTACAATACCCATTGGCATCTCTCTTAAGATAATATAATTTACCAAAATATTCTCTCGGTTGATGGAAGTAAAAAAGAATACACAGCTGTTAGATTATGTAATAGCTTAGGGACTTCCAAGTAATAAAATAATTAATATTTTATTACTTGTAGGGTGAGCGTCTTGCCCGTTCTGTGAAATGGGCGGGCTTTTCGGCCCATTTTGCAAGTAGTAGTAATTTATTTTTGGAGTTCCCTGAATCAACTACAAGCTAGAGATAAAAACCATGAGCGCTGAAAAGAGAATAGAAGCAACTGCAAAAAATATTGAAGGAAAAATTCAAGAGGTTGTGGGTGAAATAACAGGTAATCCACAAGATAAAGCTGAAGGACAAACGAAGCAAGCTGAAGCGCAAGTTACTCACACCGTAGAAAATATTAAAGACGAGCTGAAGAAAGCTTTAGAATAATTTCGCTTGTCGAGTGCAAATAGCGATTTTACTGATGATTGACTCCTAAACTTGTAACATTAATTGCTCCACTTTCTATAAGTTAGTGGGGTTTTTTATTGCGTAAAATTTGAAAGTGTTAGTTACTAATAATATCAAGTCCGGGTAATTAGCTATGATATCATGTCCGCTTAATTGCTTATTAAACCCGAAGAACCCCACCCCCGCCAAAGCTACGCTTTGTCTCCCCTCCCCGCTTGCGGGGAGGGGATTAAGGGGTGGGGTGCAATGACTGTGGAAATCATAACTAATTACCCGGACTTGATATGATTCCCAAAGTCATTACACCCCCAGGGCAAACACATCTAAATTACTCTTGACAATAGACAACATCCGTGAATAAACAGAGAGTTGCTGTTTGTCTGTTAGCATCTTAGCAGTCTGCTCCTCTCGATTCCATCTCCCCGAAACACCTATTGAGCCAAAATGACTATTACTTGCAAACTTCTTTTACAAAATCACGCTCAAGATTGGCAAGAAGCAACTGTGCATCCCTTCCTAGAACAGTGTCAATTAGGTATAATTCAACTCCAGCAATTCAATACATGGTTGATGCAAGATTATCTGTTTGTTGTGGAATTTACGCGGATGGTAGGGCGAGTATTAGCCAGCGCACCTCCACAACATTTTGATGTGATACTTGGGGGATTGGCAGCTCTTAAAAACGAACTCAATTGGTTTCAAGAAAAAGCTACTGAACGACAACTAAATCTTAATATACAGAAACAAGCAACCTGTAGAGAATACTGTGAATACATGCAGAGTCTTGCAGACAAACCTTATCCTGTGCAAGCAACTGCATTTTGGGCTATTGAATTAGCCTATAATCAAGGTTGGCAACTACCAGGTAAAATGCCTGTACCTTACAATGAATTTGCAGAAAGATGGGGAAATATTGAATTTACAAAATATGTAAAACTTTTGCAACAGCAAGCTGATGAGGTTTTAGAAACGGCAGAGGGGAATATTCAAAAACAAGCTGAAGAATCTTTTTTAATGGTGGCAAAATTTGAACATAATTTCTGGCAGATGGCTTTTCACACAGCACAGCATGAATCAAAATAGTTATTTATAACCCAAAGTTATGCTAGATGATTTGGTAGGCGCTTGGGCAACTACAAATAGATAGAAAAAACGTGGGTAAGTACTCTCGCAAATGTTGATAAATATCCGGGTAATGGATAGGCTAATGCGAAGGCAGACAAAGCGTACCTTTGGCGGAGTGCGGTTATTTGAGTTTACTAAGTAATCAAGCGGACATGATATAACGCTAATTTTCTAGTTGTAATTTCCATTTTTACAGCTATTGTAATGTCTTGCCAAAAACATCAAATTCCATGACTTTTACCGATTACCCAATTACGCCGGAAAAACCGAGCTAAAGCTGATTCTTCTAAAGATAAATAAATTGGGCGTCCGTGGGGACAGGTGCGAGGGTTGCGAGTGCGTTGCCAATTATCTAAAAGTGTCTGCATTTCTTGTTGATTCATCGGTGTACCGTTACGAATGGCACTGCGACAGGCGACGGCTACTTGGGCTGTTTGTAAATCGCCTCCCCAACTAAGTTCTAAAATTGCTTCTGCACAGTCGTCTCGCTGCTGTAAAGGTGCGGGGATGTTTCGGACAGCCCAAAGTTGTTCGCCAAAGGGTTCTATTTCTAAACCGATGCGTTGTATTTGCAATACTTGCGCTGGCGATAATTGATAAAGAATTATTGGTGGTTCAACGGGTAGAAGTTGCCAATCATCGCATAATTGCTCATACAAAACTCGCTCATGAGCAATGTGCTGTTCTACTAACCACATACCACCTGAATGTTCCGCCACAATATAAGTGTTGCTAACTTGAGCGACAGCTTTTAAAGAGTTAGGAGTTGGGAGTGAAGAGTTAGGAGTTTTGAGATTTTCGTTAGGATTTTGAGGATTAAAATTGTAACCACCTTTGGCTTCTGCGGCTTTGAGTAATTTACTAACTCGTGTTGTGTGAACAGCTTCTTTGAGATTATTAGAAGAGATACTGAGTGCTTGGTTAATTGCTTTGGTAATTTGCTCTTGCCAATAAATGATTTCGTTGAGGTAAATTTCTGTTTTTGCTGGATTGCGATTCCAGTTAATTTGATCGGGGGAAATGGCAAGATGTAAGAAACAAATTGGATAGCGATCGCGTGGTAATGTTCTATGAAATGCTGATAATATCGTTTGCTCTAGTTCCGGCGTCTTCACCATCCTGCCGTTAATGGCTACACGTACCCAATCTGGACGATGGCGATGACAACGATCGGGTAATCCTACCACTAAATTTAGTGCTGAGTGCTGAGTACTGAGTGGGGAGTGGGGAGTGAGGAGTGAGGAGTTAGGAGTTAGGAGTTCTGAGTTTAGTGGGTTGGGTATTTCGAGTTTGACTTCTTGCAAGTCACCTTGTCGCACTTGGGGTAAAATCTGCGGTAGAAGTTGCCCGGTTGTTCTTGCTGGAGAGATGGTGAACCACTGACGGTCATTTTGCCAAATCTGCCAGGTGACGTGGGGATGACAGAGGGCGATTTGGTGAATTGCGGCTTGCACGGCTTTCATTTGCTGTGCTGTTGTGGGTAATCCCTGACGACGAGATGAGCAATTACCGAAAAGATGGGAAACTGTAACTACTGTACCAGGTGCGATCGCAGTTGCTTCAACTTGTACAACTTTCCCGCCCTCGCCATAAATTATCCGCCATCCTAAATTTCCCCCCAGAGGACGACTCAAAATTTCCAAATCTGCCAGAGTCGTTAAACTATGTAACGCCTCACCACGAAACCCTAAACTGTTAATTTTCCACAAATCGGCACTAGAGCGAATTTTACTAGTGCTGTGGGCTGTGGCTGCTTGTTGTAAATCATCTAGGTTCATTCCACAGCCATTATCTGCCACACGAATTCGCCATTGCTGCGGCCACAGAGAAACCACAATTCTCGTTGCACCTGCGTCTAGGGAATTTTCTACCAATTCCCGCACCACAGAAGCTAAAGAGTCGATTACCTCTCCAGCTGTAATGAGATATACGACTTCTGTTGGTAGAGCTTGAATAGTAGATGCCATAAATTATAGTTTATAGCTTCTGGGGACACGCTATATACGACTTATAGCAAGAATCCTTTCTCAGTAAAAAAAGAACCACAAATAAACACTGATAAATTATCTGTGTGCATCTGTGGTTTAATTTATAAAACATTAATTTTGCAAGATATCTATTGTGTATTACAAATTTTTCTATCGCATCAGAAAAAATTAGTAATTGCAACATTAATTAACATTAAATCACCTGACTTTATAGATATTTTTAGGCGATTCGTTAATTACTATCTCTCATGGACAAAATTTTCGGTGGTTCAGGTTTGAGCAAACCGTTCAACAGTGATAAAGGACGTTGACTGTAAGGCCAAGCAAAAGCATGACGGAAAGCTGCATCTTGACAAGCTTGTAGTTGTTCAAAACTAATGATGTTGTAAGTCAAGAGATTCTCATACTCAAATGGCAGACGCACATTGTGCAATCCAGCATTATCAGTACAGATAGCGATATCAACTCCAGCATCAAGACAACGGTCAAAAACTAATTTGAGTTGACGTATATCTTGCAAAGTTCCAGTTTTTAGGTAAGTTGTCGGACAAACCTCCAAACATTGTCCGCGTCTAGCCACATCATTAAGTAGCTCTGGATATAGTAGGGGAATTTGAATGCCGTGACCAATTCGCATCAGATATGGTAGCAGTTCTGGGTAACAACCAGCGGTAGTTTCATATAGATGTCCCGTGGTGTTAACACCCTGCGATCGCGCATAATCATATAAGCTAATCCATTCTTCTAAGCGATCGGCGTAATAACTATCACCTCCTGCTACATCTACTGCACAGACATACTGCTTATTTTGCGCCGCCAAATCAACAATCGCCTTGTTCACCTCATAAGGTAGGCGTGTGTGCATACAGAGAATTTGGCTAGTAACAATCGGATATTCTGGCTGCTGGCTGGCAAGTCCTACTACTCGCACAATTTCTGCCATCTTGTCAATTCTTTCAGATTGACTGAGATGTTCAGGTGTCCGTAAATAAGGAGTGTAGCGCAGTTCCAGATAAGCCAAATTTTCAAATATGTAAGCACCCCGCACCAAGCGATAGATAAAGTAAGGCAAAGTCTCCACAGTTTGCACGCTTTCTACCAAGGTGTGTAATTCTAGATATTCATCTAGAGTGTTACGCGGGCGGGTATAAAAATCTTCAAAATCTGAATAGTCAGCAAAGCGGGAAATTAACTCCGAAGAATGCCGCTCGAAATATCGCCATAAAACTCGTGGTACGACCGAGCCGCCTAGATGTCTATGTAATTCAGCGTATAAAGCCATAGTGGTATTTTTAGGTAAAAATTTCAATGATTGTAACAAAAACATCGAAAGAAAAATCTGTCCTCAAAAAAATTTAGCTCCAACTTCTTAGGAGTAGAGGTTTCCCTACATCTGAATTTCAACAAATACTCCGACCGAGAAACGGCGCAAACGATTTGGTGGCTTGGAATTAGATGGGGTTGAGAGCAACAGATCAATTTCTGCCTCCTACCTCCTGCACTAGTATTTGCAGCATGAATAAACTTGACATTACCAAGATTAAATTGATAGCATTGATATCCTTAATTTTTGTGCTATACTGAAAGAACATTGCTATTGTTAAACGAGTGAGATATAGCAATATATTTTTCCTTTAACAAAGCAAATTCCTGGCAAGGTTGGTATTAATTGAAAATTCAAGCGTTGGAAGTCAAGGCTGGCGATCGGATTATTGCTTACTGCAACAATAAAATGCAAACCTGCAAGGTAAAACGCATTTTAGATCCAGGTCAAGCTAATATCACACTATCAGTATTCACCTCTGAGAATTATCGCGGTTGCTCAGTTTCATCTATAGTTCGCTTCCAAAGCAACGCCTTAGTTGATTTGGTAAGTTAAAAGCTAAGTAAATATTAAGCTCAAAAATATTTGTAGCTATTGTCCAGCCTCAAACTGGACAAAATTTTTGCGAAAGGTGTGATGCCTACGCACATCTAAATCATGTTAATTATAGCTGGATGATTTTCGCAACCCTACACTACCTAGTGGCTTGTCCCATTAAATATAATAGGTTTGTAGTAAGCACTTCAGTGCTTAAAAATCCAGGACTAAAGTCCTAACTACAAACTTATTCACCCCTCAGAACTAATAGAACAGACCACTAGTATAGGGAACATTAATTGATAAAATTCTGAGATAAAAATCTAATTTATGGCTTTTTTCATTTCTTTTTCACATCACGAGCCATGTTGAGGTAGTAGTCGTCAAGTTTGGCATTAGAACGACGGCGGTTAGTGGTAGGAATTTTAGCGATGTTATCCCGATTCGTTTCAATTGGCTGTTTAGTTGAAGCTTGATTTACGTCTTGCACCCGATCGGATTCCAAGAAATAACCAGACTGAGAAAATCCGAAAAGCTTACCAAAAAAACCAAATAAATTTCCGAAAAAATTAGAAATAGTTTGGAATAAAACACCAAACAAGCCTTCAATACGAAGGAACAAATTCCGAATAATTTGGGTTAGACGAAGCATAATAGTACCTTTAATGATTGCCTATTATTATTGTGACTCAATTCGGATTCGGGAATTGCTGATATGGCAAAAATCTACCAGTAGGTAGGTATAACTCCCACAACCCCTAATTTTCCTGAACCAGCAAAACCGACTTCACAGGACGCTTGATAGAATTTCCCTCCAAATCAACCTTCCCGTAAAAGGTTTTCCCATTGTAATAAAGCGAAGATGAACTTCCCCCATCCAGATTCATCGCTTGCTCGGCTCCAAGAGTTTTCATCAAATCAGCTAATGCTGGCAAAGAGATTCCATTCGCGGGAGCCGAGGGTTTTTGAGCCACCATAACTAAAATAACGCTGCCATCACGGGTGATACCTAGGGCAGTTCTGGCATTGGGTTGATTGCTGCCAAGGGCATCTCGTTTATTGCCATTATCCACAAAACCCTCTTTTTCTAAGGTGAGTTCCGGTAATAGGCGGGGGCCAGCACCTATAGCATCAACTAACTGACAACCTGTTGGCGGTGACTGATTGTGTAGGGCAATGGAATAGCGGCTAGTTTGCCCGCATAAGTAGCGACGGAATTCTGTGCGATTGAATATTTGACCCAAATAAGACTTTAAGTTGGGATTGTTCACCAGCCGCTCGTTTTCCTTGGGATCGGCTATCAACTTTCCTTGTCGGACAACATAAGATGTCGTTTTTTGGTTGGCTGGGTCAAAAAAGCCTGCATTCAAAATAGCCACGGCTTGATGCTTTTGGGCAAATTCCTCTACAGTGGCTACCTTCTGTGATAGCGCAGGAGTCACCAAAAATTTGCTATTAACTGGAATCAGCACGATGTGAGCGATGCTTTGGGGCAAAGTGCGATCGAAGTAGCGGATAGTTTTTGGTGGTGAAGCCGCAATAGTGGGTATCGAAGGTGTTGAAAAACGCAAATTAAACCACAACACCATTGCCAAACTAATTAATATCAAAGCCAGTAGTTTGATTTTTCTCACTTTTAAACTCACTTGCGGTTAGATCAAAAAATTTGAATTTAGTTGATTTAATTAAAATACTTTAAGCTGAAAAATAAGCAATTAATTTTAATTATTCCTAGTTCGCCCATTTTTTAGGGATTTAGGACAAATAGATAGTCAAAAGTATACCGAAGGACATATTCCCAAAAAGACTCAATTAGGTATATGTTCGCAATGATGGCTACTGAACCCATAATTACAAACGAAGGAGTCAATTATATATCTATACTTCTAACTCAAATAGAGTGTATGGCCATAGAATTGCTAATCAATAAACACTTCCCAACATATGGAAATTGGCAAGATAATTTTCAAAAAGTTAAGAGACAATAGACCTCTTGCATAAATCAAAAATAAGAAAGAACCCTACCCCGCCAAAGCTACGCTTTGTCTCCCCTCCCGAAGAGCGGCTACGGTGTACACACAAGTCTTTGAGAGTTGCCTCACAGCGTTTAGATCCCCC
>NZ_CAWUDN010000102.1:0-29578 GCF_963920915.1 Nostoc sp. PCC 9305 | reverse complement strand
CCTTCTGAGGCTCGATGTTGACCTTCTGAGGCTCGATGTTGACCTTCTGAGGCTCGATGTTGACCTTCTGAGGCTCAACTTTAAAATTTACACCTCAAATCCAATGCCCCTAAGATATACCACCTAAATGAGAAACAGCTTAAAGCCTCTTAAATTTTTCTCGGCGATACCAGCTACAAATTCGCTCAGGTGAAACGCCGAGCAAATAAGCAATAATTACTATTTGATTAAGTAAAGTAGTTTTCAATACTCCCTTTTGCAACCATCTACGGGCTGAGGTGACAACTGGTGTGGGAATAATTACAACACGTCCGATGCGTTTTAAACGACGCATGAGTTCAAAGTCTTCCATGATAGGCAATTCGGGAAAGCCGCCTATTTGCTGAAATATTTCCTTTGTTAAAAAAATTGCTTGGTCGCCATAAGGCATTTGGTAAAAATGCGATCGCACATTTACTCCCCACTCTACCCATTGTAAACTTAAACGTGACGCGTCAATCCGCAATTTAAAAGCACCAGCTACAGTCCCCGGTTGTTGTAGCGCTGTGCAAATCATCTCATCAAACCCAGTTGGTAAACGGGTATCTGCATGGAGAAATAACAGAATCTCGCCACTAGCCGCTACAGCACCCGCGTTCATTTGCACAGCACGACCGGGAGATGATGAGATAACTTTGACATTTAAAGACTGAGCGATCGCAACAGTATCATCACTAGAGCCACCATCGACTACAATGACTTCTACATCTAGATTGGCTTGAGTAGTAGCAATGGCTTTTTTAATATTCCCCGCTTCATTAATAGCCGGAATAATAATCGAAATTTTAGCAGCGCCAATACTTTGACTCATGATTGCTGAGTTTTCTTTTCCGGTTGGTCAGGAAATGAACACTCTACCGTTACCTTCAGATTACTTTCAGCCGTGCCTTTAGTTATGTAAGGTATACCTGCTTCACCGCCAACTTTGATGCCAAATTCTAGAGTGACTTTATCAATATTAGCAACAGGGATTTTCTTAAAAGCATTGAGTGAATAAACAGTGTAAGCCCGAATTGTACCTTCAATTGCTTGGAAATTTTGCACTATCTGTTTTTGTGCAGCATTAGCATCCCATCCCTTATCAATTAGCGCTTCTTCCTCTCCCTCTGGAGAAACTTCGGTAATGACTGATGGTGCATCTACGTTATTTGTGGCTTCAATGTAAATAATCGTGCCATCTTCTAACTGAATAGGTGTGAGTTGAGTCATGGGGTAATTTTGCCTAAAAGAATTGCGTGTAGTCAATTTAACGCGAAATGGGCAGTTAGAAAACGCGTTTAGACAAAGGAAGCCAGGGCGAATGGAATTCGCGGCTACACAAACAAAGTCCGCCTCCGCGGACTAAAGAAAAATCAAGGTTTTGAAACCCACGGAGGTGGGTTTTGCCTGTGTAGACGCGGTTTATAACCGCCCGTTTAACTCTATACATTTTTACGGAAAATGCGGTAAATTTCTTGTAGAAGCTGGAAATAATTCGGCACAACTATCATAAAGCTTACTAAGATGAGTCGAGACGCTTTGGTGGTGGGAATTAATACGTATGACCGCTTAAAGAGTCTCAACGCACCAGCTGCCGATGGTGAAGCGATCGCTCAAATCTTACAACAATATGGGGAATTTCGGGTAACGCGGCTCCCAGCAGTCAAAGACAACGAAAACCAGACGATTCGCATTGGTAAGCAAACTAAAGTTAGTTTAACTCAGTTAGAAAGAGCGATCGTCCAATTGTTTAAGCCAGACGGTAAGCCGCCAGACACAGCACTGCTGTATTTTTCTGGTCATGGATTGCGGAAAAATTTAGGGATTCAGGAAGGCTTTTTAGCGACAAGTGAAGTCAACCCCGATGCGGGTAATTGGGGATTATCTTTGCAATGGCTGCGGCGACTGCTGCAAGAAAGTGAGGTAAGACAACAAATTGTAATTTTGGATTGCTGCTATAGCGGAGAAGTGCTAAATTTTGCAGAGGCAGATCCAGGCGATCGCGGTAAAGGTAGAGACAGGTGTTTTATTGCGGCTTCTCGTAATTTTGAAGTAGCTTTTGAAGAAATTAACAGCCAACACAGCGTTCTCACCGCCGCACTGCTGAAAGGTTTGGAACCAAAACAAGACCGTTGGGTGAGTAACTACACTTTAGTAGACTTGCTCAATCAAGAACATCACCCATTTCCGCAGCGTCCCATTTTTGCTAACTCTGGTGAAGCCATTAATCTCACCCGCAAATGGAATTCCTCCCCTGTTAACTCCACAGTACAAGTATCAGCTACTTGTCCTTACAAAGGGTTGTCTTATTTCGATTGCACAGAAGCAGATGCCAACTTATTTTATGGCAGAACAGCGTTAACCGACGAATTATTAGAAAAAGTGCGATCGGGTAATTTCCTCGCTGTGTTGGGAGCATCAGGAAGTGGTAAATCTAGTGTTGTTAGAGCAGGTTTACTTTATCAATTGAAGTTAGGACGTAGGTTATCAGGTAGCGATACTTGGCAGTTAAAAATATTTCGACCAGGGATTAACCCCTTACAAAATTTAGGACTGGCATTTGTAGAATCAGAATTATCAGATATTGAACGCGCATCACAATTAGCAAAAGCAGAAGAATTAATTGCCAAAGGCACAGTTGGTTTAGGACAGATGATTACTGCCGCACAAACTCAGCGTGTGGTGTTAGTGGTAGACCAATTTGAAGAAACTTTTACTCAATGTCAAGACATTACAAAACGACAGCAGTTTTTTGAATGTGTGCTAGATGCTTTACAACGAGATGACAATAAACTCTGCCTCATAATCACAATGCGGGCTGATTTCTTTGGTAAATGTCTGGAACAAGAGTATGGCGGACTAGCTAAGAAGATTCAAGAGCATTTAGTAACAGTAACACCGATGAATCGGGAGGAATTAGAAACAGCGATTATCAAACCTGCCCAACAGGTGAACTTAGCAGTAGAACCGGAATTAGTTTCTCAAATGATTGCAGATGTAGAAGATTCACCGGGGAGTTTACCGTTGTTGCAGTACACGCTAACAGAACTATGGCAGCAAAGAACTGAAGAACGGTTAACCCTGACTACCTATAGCAAACTCGGTGGAGTCAGGGGAACCCTGCAAACACGCGCCACACAAGTTTATGAATCATTATTACTTGAAGAACAGCAAGCAACAAAGCGCATTTTTTTAGAATTGACGCAGTTGGGAGAAGGAACAGAAGATACGCGTAGACAGGTTGTGCAACGAGATTTAGTTACTTCACAGCATCCAGAAGCTCTGATTAATAGAATAATTCAACGGTTAGCTGATGAGAATCTAGTTGTCACCAGTACCTTAATAGAGAAAGGATCGGGCTCTGGTCAAGTTGCTGTGGTAGATGTGGCTCATGAAGCATTGATTCGCCATTGGTCGCTATTACGCAAGTGGATTGAGGAAAGTCGAGATATCCTGCGACAGAAGCGGAAAATTGAAGCGGCGGCTGTGGAATGGCAAGATAGGAGAAAGGCTAAAGATTACCTGCTTCAGGGGAAGCGGTTAAGAGAAGCAGAAGATTTTCATAAACAACAAACTGAGAACTTAAGATTATCTGATCTAGCTGCTGAGTTTATTCAAACTAGTGTCAGACAAACGCGGAATAATCGCTTTAGATCCGTTGGGTTTTTCTTAATTATTCCGCTGGTTGCGTCAGTAGTTCTGGGTATTGTAATTGAAAAACAAATTAGGATAAGACAACTTTGGCAGCAAGTCGATGCTGTTAAGGGAAAGGAGTATAGTCTAGTAAGAATTCAAGGACTGGAAAAGCTGGTACAAGCTGGTGAGAGCTTAACTAATAAAGATTTCAGCGGTGCCAACCTCAGCCGTGCCAACCTCAGCGATGCCGACCTCAGGAGTGCCGACCTCAGCCGTGCCGACCTCAGCCGTGCCAACCTCAACGGTGCCAACCTCAGCAGTGCCAACCTCAGCGATGCCAACCTCAGCCGTGCCTACCTCAACGGTGCCTACCTCAGTGCCAACCTCAGCGGTGCCAACCTCAGCGATGCCAACCTCAGCTATGCCGACCTCAACAGTGCCAACCTCAGCGATGCCAACCTCAGCGGTGCCAACCTCAGCGATGCCGACCTCAGCAGTGCCGACCTCAGCGCTGCCAACCTCAGGAGTGCCAACCTCAGCGATGCCGACCTCAGCGGTGCCAACCTCAGCAGTGCCAACCTCAGCGCTGCCAACCTCAGAGGTGCCAACCTCAGAGGTGCCGACCTCAGAGGTTCCTACCTCAGCAGTGCCAACCTCAGCGCTGCCAACCTCAGCGGTGCCGACCTCAGGAGTGCCTACCTCAGCGATGCCAACAACCTGACTCCTGAGCAAGTTAAATCTGCTAAAAATTGGGATAAGGCAAAATACGACAAGGATTTTCGTGCCAAGCTTGGTTTACCACCAGAACCAGCTAAGTGAATACTTTGGGGTTGCGTTTTTACTTCTAACCAATCTTGCAATGCAACTTTTTGCAAACTTTTTGAAAAAACGGTGTTGAAGAGCGATCGCTCTTTTCAGAGATTGCCTTGCTGGTAATGAGTTTTTATAATTAGGCGATCGCACCAAACAAAGACGAACCCTGCATCTAGTCTGAAAAAATGGTGTTCAAGAGCGATGCCTGGGTTGGGCTACGCCTACGCTTGACTCTGAAATTCATTGCTAAGATGTCTTGATACAATTAGTTTGTGGTAAAAAGCTTCATTAAATTTTGATGTCATCCCCAATATAGTTACTATGACAGCGATCGCCATCAACTTAAACCCCATCATCCAACTCACCGACAATCAATTTTATCAGTTGTGTCGTGAAAACCCTGAAATCAAATTTGAACGCAATGCAAGGGGAGAACTTCTAATCATGCCACCCACAGGCGGAGAGACTGGAAATCTTAATATTGAAATTGCGGCAGATTTTGTGATTTGGAATCGTCAAACTCAACTAGGAATTTGCTTCGATTCTTCCACTTGCTTTAAATTGCCTAATGGTGCAAACCGTTCTCCTGATGTCGCTTGGATTAGAAAAGAACGATGGGATACACTTACACCTGAAGAGCAAGAAAAGTTTCCACCTATTGCACCAGACTTCGTTTTAGAGTTAATGTCACCCAGCGATTCTTTGAAAGAAACCCAAGAGAAAATGCAGGAATATATCGATAACGGGGTTAAATTAGGTTGGTTAATTAATTCAAAATTACGTCAGGTAGAAATCTCCCGTCTTGGTCAACCAGTGGAAATATTAGAACATCCAAAAGAATTATTAGGTGAAGATATCTTACCAGAATTTACTTTAAATTTAGCAATAATCTGGAGATAAATATTAATTTATGACAGCATCAAAAAGCGATGCCTGCGGCGGGCTACGCCAACGCAACACTCAAAGATTGCTTTACTGGCTGGCAATGAGTTTTTATAATTAGGCGATCGCACCAAACAAAGACGAACCCTACA
Organism: Nostoc sp. PCC 9305; assembly: GCF_963920915.1. Classification (NCBI taxonomy): domain Bacteria; kingdom Bacillati; phylum Cyanobacteriota; class Cyanophyceae; order Nostocales; family Nostocaceae; genus Nostoc; species Nostoc sp. PCC 9305. The sequence continues at coordinate 24,077 of NZ_CAWUDN010000102.1, read as the reverse complement.
TCTAGTCTGAAAAAATGGTGTTAAAGAGCGATCGCACTTTTCGGAGATTGCTTTGTTGGCAATGAGTTTTTATAATTAGGCGATCGCACCAAACAAAGACGAACCCTACATCTAGTCTGAAAAAATGGTGTTCAAGAGCGATCGCACTTTTCGAGATTGCTTTGCTGGCAATGAGTTTTTATAATTAAGCGATCGCAGAACCCTGAAGTCACTTCCGGGAATTCTGCATCTAGTCTGAAAAAATGGTGTTAACTGATAACTGTCAACCACCAAGTATTATGTATAATTACAATCCTTTAGACTGCCTACCTTCATCGGCGGAATTACCAGATTCTGATGATACCCCTGTGGATAACGAACTACAAATATTAATTCCTAATTTATTGTTAGCCATCTTAGCCTCGATTTGGCAAACCCGTGATGACTGGTTTTTCGGTATCAACATGGGAATTTACTATACACCATTACAACCAGCTATAGTCCCCGATGGGTTTTTGAGTTTAGGTGTTGAACGTTTTGTTGGAGAAAACGGACGTTCTAGTTACGTTTTCTGGGAAGAAGAAGGGATTACGCCCATTTTAACTTTAGAAGTTGTTTCTCAAACTTACAATGGCGAATATGAACAAAAGAAAATAGATTATGCCCAATTAGGCATTTTATATTACGTCATTTATGCACCAACGCGGCTACGTCGTAAGCGTCAACGTTTAGAAGTTTATCGCTTAGTTGAAGGTAAGTATACTTTACAACTTGGCGATCAAATTTGGATGCCAGAAATTGGTTTAGGGATTGGACGAGAACAGGGTACTTATCAAGGAAGAACACGAGAATGGCTGTTTTGGTATGACCAAGATGGTAACAGATACCAAACTCCAGAAGAGGTAAACGCACAACAGCAACAACAGCTAGAACAAACTCAGCAGCAGCTTCAAGAACTTTTAGCCAGATTACAACAACAAGGAATTGACCCAAATTTACTATGAACTACCCCTAGCTCAAACTTTCGCACAGCCAGAGGTAGTTCATTATCTGAGGTGTATTTGCAGATAACTAACTGCGGTTATCTATCTGAGCGCGTTGCAAACTTCCAGAGAAGTCAACATAGACACTTTTCCATTCTGTGAAAACGTCCATTGCAGTAGTTCCAGCTTCGCGGTGTCCGTTACCGGTTTGTTTCACACCACCAAAGGGCAAGTGTACCTCTGCGCCAATAGTCGGGCCGTTAATATAGGTGATACCTGCTTCGATGTCGCGCATGGCAGTAAAAGCCCGATTGATATCGCGAGTGTAAACTGAAGAAGAAAGACCATAATTGCTATCGTTGAGAATTGCGATCGCATCCTCAAAAGAACTAACCTCAATCAATACCACCACTGGCCCAAATATCTCTTCACGGGCAACGCGCATATCAGGAGTTACATCATCCAAAATAGTTGGTTGAAAGAAGTAACCGTTTTTCAATGAGCCTTCACTAGCAATTTCTCCACCAATTAAAACTTTTGCTCCTTCTTCACAAGCAATATCCAAATACTTCCTCACCTGTTGGAGTTGCTTTTCATTGATTATCGGGCCAATATCTGTATCAGAGTCATTGCCAGCACCCAAGCGTAACTTACTAGTACGCTCATAAAGCATCGCAGTAAATTTTTCTTTGATATCACGATGCAAAATCAAGCGACTGGTAGCCGTACAGCGTTGCCCAGTTGTCCCAAATGCTCCCCACACTGCACCATCGAGAGCAAGTTCTAAATCCGCATCTTCCATCACCACTTGAGCATTTTTACCGCCCATTTCTAAACAGACACGCTTGTGGGTGCGTCCGCAAGTAGCGCCGACAAAAGCACCCGTTTCTGAAGAACCGGTAAAGGATACTAAATCAACATTGGGATGCTCAACTAAAGCTTTTCCCACCTCTTCTCCCACACCATGCACCAAGTTAATTACTCCTGGTGGTAAACCTGCTTGTTGAAAAATCTCAATCAATTTAGTTGCACAGGCGGAGGTATCTTCGGCAGGTTTGAGGATGACTGTATTGCCACACACCAAGGCTGGCATAGCTTTCCAGCAAGGAATTGCCACAGGGAAATTCCAGGGAGTAATTAAGGCGCAGACTCCGATGGGCATCCGCACAGTCATGGCAAATTTATTGGACATTTCCGAGGGTGTGGTTTGCCCAAATAGTCGCCGTCCTTCGCCAGCACTGTAAAAGGCGCAATCAATACCTTCTTGGACATCTCCCCTGGCTTCTGTCAAGGGTTTACCCATTTCTCGACTGATTAGTTGGGCAAGTTCTTCTTTATGCTGGAGTAATATTTCCCCAACGCGAAAGATGTATTCTGCCCTAGCTGGGGCCGGGACTTTGCGCCAACTGCGGTAGGCTTTACGGGCTGCGGCTACTGCTGTATCGACATCCTTCACTTGCGAACGTGGAAATGTTGCCACCACTTCGGTTTTGTCAGCAGGGTTGCGACTTTCTAAGGTTGCTTCTCCTACAGCACTCAACCATTGGCCATCTATATAATTGCGGCAAGATAGCGGAGTTGTCATCTTGAAAATCTCCGGCTGATGATCCACTGAAACTTGTGTATTAAGTTTGCTTGCTTTTTAGGTTATCGTCAAGTCAGAATTCATGAGTCAGGTTTTTATCTTACACAAAGGCAAGGCAGCCCAGCTTTACAGATTGAGAGGACTTTTCAAACGTCCTCTTCTTAATAGCAAAACGTTTTAGATTCCCTAAATCCTCCACACCACTTGCTTTAAGTCGGCAGAGATGCCCAACGCAGTGGCTTCCATAAAAAAAGGGGGATCAATAAGTGCCTAAAATCACAGCTAACCACTTTTCAAATAACCTCTGTTAGCATCCGCTGCATTGCATTCATTCAGCTAGCTGCATTTTTAACCTAAACTGTTAACATCCATTATTTCGATTACTTCCGTCTTGCATGATGGTTCTACAAAAGATTGCACCATCAAAACAACACCTGTGGTCATCATCTTTCATATATGCTTCTTCAAAACTTGCATCACTTAAATTAACGGCAATGAAGGAATTGTCAGCTAAACCTGCCTCCTTAAAAACAGCGCCACTCAGGTCGGCAAAATCAAAAAAAGATGTTTGAATTCTTGAGCTTTCAAAATTGCAGTTTCTCAAGTCAGCATAACGTAATTCAGAGTCTGTAAGCCACGACGAATGCAGAACACTACCGCTCAATCTGATTCCTGTCAAATCTAAAGGGTGCTCTAATGTGAAAGTTCTTTCTCCTGAATCATAGCGTTTTTGTAATGACTCAACAGCCTCGCTAGGGTGATAATTATAACTCTCAATATCTCCATTGGGCAATATGGTTTCATGAAAAATTACGTCAGTGTAATTCCAATCCCAATTAGCATTTTTGAAAATTGTTTGGCGACAGAACGAACCTGCTAAGTTACATTTTTGTATTGTCGCTGACGTTAAATTTGCTCTAACTAGACTAGAGTCACAAAGAAACGTTTTGGTTAAATCAGTATTGGTTAAATTACTTTCGTTAAAGTTAGTTGCCTCTATTTGTGAGTTACTTAAATTAGCATTGGTTAAATTGGCAGAACCTAAGTAGCAAAACCTCAGATTAGCATCGCTTATGTTTGCACTGCTTAAATTGGTTCCCATCAAACAAGTGGATTCAAGCCAAGCTTGATTGAGATTGATGTCACTCAAATCAAGGTGATTTAGCTGAAGACCTTTCAAAACGACTTTAGAAAAATCTCGTTCTCCTGATTCATAACGTCTGAGAAACTCTTCAGCGTTCATTGCACACCTCAAAATGCGATAAAAATCACTGCTTTTTACACAACTATCGTACTAATTTAGCGAAAATATATTCTAAGCAATCTCTTAAAGCGATTACCGCGCAAGGAGTTACCCAGTATCGGCGCCTGAAAGCCTTATCTTCAACAAGAATCTCATTCTAAGTTAGCATCTATAGGACTCCGATTTGATTTCTGAAAATATACTGAGACTGAAAAGCCCGTTTTATCTAGGGTTTTATCTGAAATCTTGTTCAGAAATCAGATATGAGTCCTATACAATGCAATTCTTTTAGCCTGGGCAGCATTTTCTGAAGGAGTTACACCGTTGCATTGCCCTGTATATCATTATTATTAAGTATCAATTCTGAATTCCGACTCCTGAGTTCTGAATTCTTTGCCTTAAGGCACGAAGGCCAACACGCCCACAGGAGAACCAGAACCACCACGTAATCTTAGAGGTGCGATCGCTAGAGTAGTACCTTTAGGTGGCAGTTGATCCAAATTTGTCAGATTCTCTAACACAATGCGCGGTTTTTCCAATACCAAGCGGTTAATCGCAAAACTGTTATCCTGTCCGGGGTCTACACCATGAGTATCAATTCCTACCCCAGCAATTTGCCGTTCATCAAGTAAAAATTGAGTGGCATCGCTGCCAAATCCGGGAAAGTGGGGAATTCCTTGAGCATCATGATTGAGGAATGCACTTTTATCCAACCACTTTTTCTGCCAACCAGTATTCAGTATAACTACGCAGCCAGCAGAAATTTCACCGTGTTCTTCTTCCCAAGCCAAAACATCAGCAATAGTCAGGGCATAATCAGAATTAACTGCTGTGGCTTGGCAAATATTTATAACTACCGCAGGTACAACCAAAGACTGGGCTGGGTATTGGTCAATTCCCAAAGCAGAACTATGAAAACTGTTAGGAGCATTGATATGGGTAGCGCTATGTTCCCCCAAAGAGAAACGCCGCAGGTAATAGCCATCATTATTTAGTTCAGCCACAGTCTCAAATTCTACTGTCGGATCTCCAGACCATTGGGGAATATCTATGTCAATTACATGACTTAGGTGGATAACGCGTGTGTAGGTGATACTATTTTGACTTTGGGGTTGTATCATCCCAGCCTTCTATTTTATTTGTACTCAGGGATTTTTTTATAAGGTGCGGTGCGTAGGTGCAGATCGTTGTGTACATCCTCTGGGTTGGGCTACGCCTACGCAAAGCTAGTACCAGCATTACAACGTTTTCTAAACCTAATTCCCTATACTAGAAGAAATAATCCCCCTAATTCCTGTAAGTTTTAGGTTATTGAGGGGGTTCAAATGTTGCAGCGAAAAGTGAGTTGATCTTAGTTAACAACTATTAGGTTAATTTTTGATTAAGCTTAGATTAAGATTAGATATCTCCAGAATTTAATTATGCGTTATCTAGAACCCCTGTAGAGATGTAGCAGTGCTACGGTTCTACATTTTTTCACTTTTATCTCTATTGCGTGATATCTAGGTTGAGGGTTCTTGCTTTAGTGGAATCATCACAACAAACTCGGCACCTTCTCCTGGTGCTGAAATACACTGGATTTTTCCACCGTGTTTTTGGACTATAATTTGGTAGCTAATTGATAATCCCATACCAGTGCCTTTACCCACAGGTTTTGTCGTGAAGAAGGGGTCAAATAAGCGTTTGCGTACTTCCTCACTCATGCCTGGGCCATTGTCAGCAATTCTAATGATTACATGGTCTTCTTGAATGAGGCTGCGAATACGAATCTGCGGAAAAGTCATTTGTCCTTGGGAGGCAGTGCGTTGGATGGGTTTCCCGGCTTGTACCCCTTCGGAGAAGCAAGCTACGCGCAGCGTCTCCGACAGGAGAAGCAACTGCCGTTCATTTGTCCTTTGTTCAGTGTTGTTTACTAATGACATAAACGCTTCTCTACGAGACGCTACGCGAACGCCTTTTTGCAGGGTATGACTATTGACATAGGTGCTTTGCTTTCCCGTAGAGTATGACTCTTCTAAAGCATCGATCGCATTTGTCAACAGATTCATAAACACTTGATTCATCTGTCCAGCGTGACACACTACTGGTGGTAGGTTGCCATAGTCTCGGATTACTTGGATTTCGGTATGTCCTGGTTTAGCTTTGAGGCGATTTTGCAACAACAGTAAGGTGCTATCCATCCCTTCATGAATATCTACTGCCTTTGTACCGTCTTCATCAAGGCGAGAAAAATTGCGTAAAGATAGGACAATCTGCCGAATGCGTTCGGCTCCCATTTTCATAGATTCCAAGATTTTGGGTAAATCTTGCCGGAGAAAGTCTAAATCAATGTTATTTATTTGTCGATCGATCTCTGGTGTTGGTGGGCAGTAACTCTGTTGATAAAGTTCTACTAAGTGCAGCAAATCCTTAGTATATTCACTGGCGTGGCTAATATTGCCGTAGATGAAATTGACGGGATTATTGATTTCGTGGGCAATACCTGCAACCAATTGTCCTAAACTGGACATTTTTTCAGTTTGAATCAGTTGCGCTTGAGTTTGTTGAAGTTCTAGCAGTGCTGATTCTAGTTGCTGGGCTTTGTCTTGGGCAGTTTGGGCAGTGATGCGACTTTGGGTGTAAAGTTTAGCTTGGTCAATGGCGATCGCTAGTTGAACTGTAACTGCTTGTAGTAATTCTACTTCGTTGTTCAGCCAAGGGCGCAAGCCACTACAATAACCACAGCTAAATGCACCAATTTCGCCAGATTGGGTGTGTACGGGTAGCGACATAAAGGCAGTGAAACCAAAATCCTGCAAAAACTGCTGTGCTATGGAATCGCCCATAGTCTCAGTATCATCAATGCAGATGATTTCTCCGTTCAAGGTTTTGGCTGCGATTAGTTCGATTTCTCCATTAGTTGCTTCTTGGTCGTTAAGCAGACAGGGTAAAAAGGAATTTTTCACCTCATAGACTTTTTCCCAGTAGGGTACATCAGCATCTTGCCGATACCAAAAGAAGACGCAGCGATCGATCTCGAATAAGTTATGAATCTCCTGTACTGCGGTTTCCACAATGTGATTGAGATCCAAAGAAGCTCGAATCTGATTAGAAAGACGATTTAGGAGTGCTTCTCGTTGGGCGCTTTCTCTAAGTGCAATTTCTGCTTCTTTACGGTCAGTGGTGTCATGGCAAATACCAACGAAGTACAAAATATTACCATTAGCGTCTTTAATAGCAGATGAGTTGCTTGTATGCCATCGCCAACTACCATTTTTGTGTTGGACTCGATATTCAATTGCTTTTTGTTTTTCGCCTGTTGTCAAAATTCTTTGAAAATAATCGACACAGATATGCACATCGTCAGGATGTATAAAGGGAATAAAAGATTTGCCTTCAACTTCTGCAACCTCATGCCCAAAAATCTCAGTCCAGTTAGGAGAAACGTAGGAAAATATCCCTTCAAGTGTCAGCGCAAAAATAACGTTGTTGGCATTTTCTACAATGCTGCGGAACTTGGCATTACTTTCTATTAAGGCTGCTTGGATGTTGTCGCTGGTGTCGCGGATCAGAACTATAATTTGTCGGTCTGGTAATGGTAATAATCTCGCTTCAAAATTATTATTTTCTTCCGGTAACGGTAATGTATATTCAAAACTGACTTCATATTGAGTTTCAAGTACTTGATTTATTGCTTGATAGAAGCGATCGCCCACAGCAGTCGGTAAGCATTCTCGCAAACTCTTGCCTTGACAATCTTCTGGTAGAATATACAGACTCTCTATCAACCCTTGCTTGTAATCCAGAATACTTCCATCAGCATCAAGACGAAAGTATGAATCAGGAAGTACTTGCAAAATCGCGGCAAATTCTGATGTTTTTTGGCGTAACTGTGCCTCAACTGCTTGGCGTTTGCTAATTTCAGCTTGCAGTTGCTCTAATGCTTTTGCTAATTCTGTCGCCTGTTCTCTATCTGTAATTTTACGTAGGCGATGAGAGGAATTTGTAGATAGCGAGTAGGTTTCTGTTAGGGAAGGTTGACCGATCCCTATCGGCACTCCTGTTAGATCGATACAATAACCGATGTAACCAACAAAGCTACCATCTGCCGCAAATCGTGGCGCGGCTGTATCTAAAATCCAGCGATATTCGCCATCAGCACCACGCAGACGATATTGCCTCTGGAAGGAATCATACGTCGCAAATGCTCTCAGGTATATATCTTCGCATCGCTGTCTATCTTCGGGATGGACGCTGCCAGTCCAAATATTGCCTATTTCCTCTTCTAGCGCAGATGCAGACGCGGCTTTTGTGAGATGTGTTCCAGTAAATTTCAGCCAATTAGAATTGAAGTAACAATAAAGTGCATTACATCCAGACATCCAAATCATCAGAGGAGCAATATCCGCCTGCTGGCAGAATACTTTTTCATCCTGTTGTATTTCTTCCTCTTCAACTATGCTTTGTTTAACGTAGCTCTGCACCTTTTTAGAAAACACTTTTGCCTGCCTGCTCTGCCTAAATTATTAAGGTAATATGCTGAAAATACGATTTCTTAATACATGGATATAATCTTGTTTATGCCAACCTTATAACAATCTTAATACTTTATTTATTTTTATATGCCCAGAAAATCCTGTTTTACTGTAAATAAATTGAAAAAATGCTGAAGTTATCATTAAGATTAACTTCAGCATTTTTGGTGAAATTTAAACTATCTATATATCAAGGAGATTATTTGACTTTGTTTATTTTTAAAATAACTGATAAATTCATCTTAGCTATGTAATTGCATTCCTCAAAAACCTGAATTAGCTTTACGGAAACTATATGATTCTCTGCAACACATTTACATCTTTATAAGAAATTCACAATAATCAATAATTTTATCCAAAATAAATATTGATTTTTTATCAAGAAGAATTCAGCATGAATTAAAATCTGGCTGATGGATCTATCTTGCTTAAAATCAGGGGGTATAAAAGAGTTTGATAGTCACATCTGTATTAAGCAGTTATTATCTGAATTAATGGTATAAAAACCAACTTTATTTATTTTGAGGTTTAGATAATGATGAATGTATTGTTTTTTATTTTTACCAACAAAACCCAATTCTTCAAAATTGTCTTGACTAGTCAAAATGCCTTATATAGCAATCCTATCTGAGTGATGATAAATCTAGGTGATGACGAACTGTCTCTCTACGAAATACTACATATAGCACAGTATCTTGTAAGAAGTATGCCAATAAAAAGAGAACAAATCTCACGAATGCTTTAGGATTGCTATAGCAAAATCGCAAATTAAATGAGAGAAATGCTAAATGTGATATCAACTGGTTGTAACAATGCCTGGTAATCGCATTTTATATGTTATAAAGCTCACAGAAATTAATGTTAGGCGGAAACTACTTTATGGAACCAGATAAACTGGGCCGTTTTAAGGAGTACGGCGAATTCATCCTCCGAAAGATAGATTCTGTGCCCCAGTACCCTTCTAAACAAGAAGATTGGGTTCCAGCTAGTCTTGATGACTGTCTTCTTCGTTTGCGTTCGGCTGCCCAGAAAACTGTAGACCTGGCAACTTCGCCTGTCAAAATTGGTGTAATGGGGGAATTTAGTAGTGGAAAAACCTTACTTTTAGGCAGTCTAATTGGATATGCAGATGCTTTGCCAGTCAGTGAAAACCCCACTACAGGTAATGTTACCGCCATACATATTATCCCGCAAGACGATTTTGCAACGACGCAATTAAGTAATTTTACAGTAGAGTATCTTTCGCACGAAGGAGTACACGAGTGTCTACGCTTCATGCTAGGGGAAGCCAATAGACGAACAACAGCAGCAGGGCTTCCTCCGATACCAGTATCGAAACTCAACTCTGGCACAGATATTATTAGCTGGTGTGAAGAAGCATGGAATAGCAGTAACAATTTAGAGCTACGTTATTTACTCCGAGAGTTGGTACTATTCCTACGGGCTTATCAAGCTTATGGGGAAGTTATGTGTGGTGGACACTACCAAATTGATGCGGTGACTGCCCGCGAGGGGCTACAGCTAGTCGAGCAGCCAATGGCAATCCAAACTCTGAAATTTGAGGATCTACCGCCAGCGCATATTAGATTACCGAGTCCACCTCAGAGGCTACCAACAAAGTTATTGCAGAACAGTTTCCCACTGATTCGCCGCGTCGATATTGATGTGAAAATCTCACGGGAAATTTGGGATTTTGCAGACGCAGCTAAATTTATTCTCATCGATTTTCCAGGATTGGGGGCTGCTAATTCCGGGGCTAGAGATACCTTTTTGTCATTGCGGGAATTGGCAGAAGTACAGACAATTCTGGTTTTGCTAAATGGTAAATCTCCTGGAAGCGATCGCGCCAATAAAATCTTCACGATGATGCAGCAGCAGCGACCAGGACAAGACCTGAAAGATTTAATTCTCGTCGGTGTGGGTCGTTTCGATCAACTACCCCTAGACAGCGAGGGTGGCGAAAGAGAACTTGACCATCTGATTGAAGATAGCCATTTAGAAGAGGAAACAGTTCTCCAAAAACTCAAAGTTCTGCAAACTACCATTGACGGTGCAGCTGCCTTTACAACCCAAAAAGACCGCATCGTTTTACTGTCGCCACTGTTGGGATTAGCTGAATTGGCAAAACGTTCTAGTACAGTCAAGGCAGGCTCACCAGAATTTTTAGCTAACTTAGACTATCCTGATTACCTAGACAGGTCTAAACGGCTACAACAGAAATGGGAGCTATTAAGTGAAAAGCTGATAGAATCTAACACCCGTAGCTATTTGGGCAAACAGTTGGGTTACTTTAGTCAAGATGGCGGACTTAGTAAGCTGCGGGAATTAATTCAAACCCATGTAGCTACTCATGGTTTGAAGCAACTGCATGAAGATACCCGAAGAGCTGCTGATGTGGTGAGTCAGCAACAAGATCACTTGAAAGACATCATAGATGAAATTCACGAGCAAGGCATCCCCACAGGCGATAGTCCGGCTTTTATCGAGTTGCGTTTTGTAGTCGAAAGCTTAGATAAAATCTACAGAAATTTCCAAAAAGATATCGGCAAAGAACCACTCAAAGATCGGCGCGGTGTTGTTGTCAGCGATGTAGTAAAAGACGAACTTACCTTTAGAATTCTCAATTGGAACCAGTGGACTTTACTCTTCAACAAAGCCAATAATGGAGCGATCGCTCTGGCAGAATCTAAAGGTGCAGCTGGGAAATTATTCGATCGGGGAAACCGCGTAAATACTTCCCTTCCGACTAAGAGTGATGATTTTTATCCAGTATTTGAGAAAACCGTTAAAGAAATAGAAGATTTTGCCCGCGATCGCATTCATCAAGCCGTGGTAGATTTGTTGAGCCAATTATCAAATCATGTAGCCCCAGAACGCGAACAATTGCAGGCATTTTTCCACCCAGAAATGGAACAAGAAATCGAAGAAAAATTTGGTTTTGAAGATGCCGATCTCTTTTATAAATTATTACTAGGATGCGATCCTAACGAATGGAAAGAAGCAATTATCGCTGAAATCAGTAGTAAAGACAAAACCGTTGCACCCGAAATTATTTTCCCTTTAGCACGTCAAGACGATAAACATAACGTTGGTCAAATCTTTGATTGGGCACCAGAGAAAAGCCAAGGCTTACCCAGATCGAGCAATCACCAACTTTTAGTACTGCGACTGCGAGATGAAATTACTGCTAGTGCCAGCCTCCATCTTGTGCAGTATGTTAGTGAAGTTAATCAGCAAATTAATTCCGAACTAGAAGGTATTTTAGATCAAATTATTCCGAGTCTGCAAAACCTTTCAAAAAAAGAAACTTTGCTAAGATATTTGGCGGCTGGGGAATTGCCATCTGAGATCCAAATTCCTACTTGGTTGCAGATTATTTCAGAAATGGCGGCTGTTTCTCCCTCAGACGATTTGGATTTGAGATGACGCGATCGCATAGAGATATGAGGATGTATTTGTGAGACGTGATGCGATTTTTTATACAATTTTTAAGCGTGTCCCAGGATTGTTTTTTGAGTTAGTAGAACAACCACCGCCTGAAGCTGCTAGCTATCGCTTTGAATCAGTTGAAGTTAAAGAACCAACATTTCGGATTGATGGGGTATTTTTACCTCCACCGGATGCAACCTCTCAGACGATCTTTTTTGCTGAGGTACAATTCCAAAAGGATGAGTTACTGTACCATCGCTTTTTCTCAGAATCCATGCTGTATATGTATCGTAACCCGTCGGTTTACGATGACTGGTACGGGGTAATTATTTTACAGTCTCGCAGCTTGGAACCGGAAAACATCACTATTCACAGATCGTTACTGAACAGTTCTCAAGTACAACGAATTTATTTAGATGAGTTAGGTAGTCCTGATGAGTACAAAGTAGGTATCAGTTTGATGCTGTTGACTATTGCCTCAGAGACTCAAATGGTTCGGGAAGCGAAACGTTTAATTGAGCGAGTGCAACAAGAGCAGATAACTGTCTTGGCTAAGAAGGAGATAATAGATGTAATCACAACAATTGCAGTTTATAAATTCGCAAACTTAAGCCGTGAAGAGGTAGAAGCAATGTTAGGAGTTAAGTTAGAAGAAACTAGGGTTTATCAAGAAGCTAAACAAGAGGGACGAGAAGAGGGACGAGAAGAAGGACGAGAAGAACTAAAACTTGAACTTGTAACTCAGTTATTAGCTCGTGGTATGTCGATAGAAGAGGTTGCCCAATTACTTAATTTAACCATCGAACAAGTAAGGCTTGCATCTGAGTAATCAGAATAATTACTGGTTATAAATTTGTCAACTTAAGTCGTGAAGAGGTAGAGGCGATGTTTGAAATTACGTTACAAGAAACTAGGGTTTATCGAGGAGCTAAAGAAGAAGGGCAACAAGAAGGAATAAAACTAGGAATAAAACAAGCACGAGAACAAATAGAACAAGCACGAGAAGAAGTAAAACGTGAACTTATACCTCGGTGTTTAGCTTATGGTATTTCAATAGAAGAGGTTGCTAAATTACTTGATTTAACTATCGAACAAGTCGAAGAAATAAGACTTGCAAGTGAGCAAGAATCTTCAAGATCAACTTAGTAACTGGTGGCATTTTCATAGCGATGCCTACGCTTTTATATGAAAAAGCGTAGGCATCGCCCTAGATAAAAAAGCGATCGCTCAACAGAATCATTTGATACTATAATGAACCCTTTTAAATTGAACAACTATACCGATCGCGAACCAAGTGAGAAACAACAAAAAAGATTTCCGGGATGGTTTGCTTTAGATTTTGGTACATCAAATTCGACAGTTACACTTTTCGATCCAATTGAAGTACCGATCGCAGAAATTTTACCCAAAGAACAAGAAATGCGGTTGCGCGATCGCTTATCACAATGGCTAAGTTCTCCCGCCTCCGTGGCTTTACCAGATGTCAGTGCTGATGATTGGGCAAAGTTTATCACAGAGATTAGCAAAAATTTGGAGATAGAACCCAGCCGATTGAGTGAAGTATTTGAAAGTGATAATAAAGAGCGATTTTTAGAAGCAATTCGCCAAATTGAACTTTCTTTAGGAAACAGCGAGAGATTCCGCCGTGCTGTCAGCAAAAAACTTTACCAAATCTATCATGAGGTGTTCCGCGTTCCTACCCTAGAGTCGCAAAATCTGATCCCAGTTGTGCTGGATATCGATCGCCGCGATACGGAAATTCCCAGCGAGTCGGAAATTTCGCACTTAGGGGATTTAAAACTGCGGATGGGAAGGGAAGCTAGAGATAACCGAAAAAAAGCGATCGCTCAAGGTACAAGCGGTTCTTTAAAGGAAATTATCAGCAGGTTTCACCATTCACCCAAACGCTATTTTGGCCAGGAGCGATCGTTTTCAATTATTTTGGATGGCGAAGAAGAAACAATTACTGCCAACCAGTTAATCCAATCTGCTTGGGCGCATTTAATCGAGTTAACTGAAGACTACCGCCAACATGCACGACGCAGATTTTCTGAAGGAGATTTTTTAACAGCAGTTGTCACCTATCCCACCGTCGCCCCACCAGTTGTTCGTAAAGAAGTTAGAGAACTGGTTGAGCAATTGGGAATCGATGATGTGCAAACTGCTTATGATGAAGCCGTTTCTGTGGCGATATTCTTTTTATGGCGAGAATTTGGCGGTAATCTCAATATTGGGATCGAGTCATTCAAAACCCGTTGTCGCCAAGCAGGAAACAAATGGTCACAAAATGTCCTCGTCTTGGATATTGGCGGGGGAACCACAGACTTAGCTTTAATTGAACTGACTCTAGAAGATAAAACCCCAGCTTTTGCTGATTATGAAGACCGAGGTTTAGGAGGACGTTACTATAAACTCACTCCCAAACTATTAGGTTCATCTGGTCATTTACAGCTAGGCGGTGAGTTAATTACACTGCGAATTTTCAGATTATTAAAAGTTGCGATCGCAGACTTTTTATTGACAGCAGTCTCAACAGGCGATCTAGAAAACGAAAAGCTAGAAGATTTAATTAACTCTGAGTTAAACGAGCGCTTCTTAGAACAAGGCAAATTCAAAACTGGCAGTCTTTTAAAATGTCTGGATAGAGAAAATCCAGAAGGCGATATTGCTTACAAAGATGCCCTAGATACAGCTGAAAAAGTATTACCCACTCGTTGGCAACAAGCACCTCAACGTCTGCAATCCTTTTATATTCTCTGGGATTATGCAGAAGCCGCCAAACTTAAACTTGGGCAAAAGCCACCAACAGAGAATTCTCTATTAACCTTCACACTTTCTGAGCAGCAAATTTCCGAATTGCTTACCCAAAGTGCCATTAAATTGCAAGTCACAGATCCAAATAACATCTGCGTTACCTTAGATAACCAGCAATTTGAACGAGCCGCCGCTTCGGGAATTAAAGAAGCGATCGGAATTGCCAAAGGATTAATGGAAAGTCGTTTACGTCCTGACGATCTCACAAAAGATTCTTGGAATTCCCAAAAGGTTGATTGGTTAATTTTGTCTGGAAAAACTTGTAATTTAGACATAGTACAGCGCCAAATATACCAAGAATTTAGTAAATCTCCATATTTTGTCTGGAATCCAGAACGGATTACTTTTGTATTGGAATTTACCAAGCTAGCCACCTCTGCCGGTGCTTGCTATGCCGAAAAGCTACGAAGATTGAGATTCGATCCAGAAGAATCCAAAAGCTTGCTGCGTAAGGGAGCAAACCAGCTAGAAATTGATGTTAAAAACCTATTTTATTATTTGCCCTGCAACTTCAAACGCAAAACCCAAAGCAACGATTTACTAACTATATTCAAAGCCGGACAAGAACTCTATCAACTCGCGCCTTGGGAAACTGTCGCCAAAGTTCGTACTCATTGGCAAGGTATACAATTAACTAATATTATCTACCGTCAAGATTACGAAGAGGGAGATTTACGACTATGGGGAAGCTTTGACGGCAAAAACCTCATGAATCAACTGGAGATGCAAGAAGTAGAGTTTCTGAAAAAAATTAAAGTCCAGTTTGAAATTGACCAAACCCTCGAATTTAACGTATTGCTTTGTCAAGGAAATCCCCATTATTTGATTGATATTTCTGGTATTGATTTAGAATCGGTGATTTCAGAAACATCAGCGCTATTTGCTGATGGCAAATTAAACTGGAATATTGCTGTAGAAGGCTTCAATAAATACTTAAATGATGGTGATATTGCCGTCAATGTTATTGAGTCAGCAACTGTCGATCAACCAGATGCCTATCATCTTGTGTTTGAAGTCGGAAATGATGGTAGTAAAACGTTTCACAAATTTCACTATCTCCGCGATGGTGTAACGCAACCAGGAGTTGGGTTAATTAGTAATCCCTTACCTCCATTCCCACAAACTGGCCAGCACACTTTCTATGTTTATCAAATAGATGCCGAAACCAACAGCAAAAAATGGATAAGAATTGGCGCACTCAGTAAACCAGATGTAACAACAGATTACCCTTGCCAATATCGTGTAACTCTCGACGATCGAGGTATTCTAAGGATGCACGCTGGTGAAGTCCCTTACTGGACATCACAAAATCAAGAATGCCTGAAAGAAGAAGGATGTGTTTACCGTGCTGAATTAGAATTGCAACCTAATGAAGTTGATAAAGAACGCGATCCCTTTTGTGGCATACATTAAACCTCTGTGTTCCTCTGCGCGAAACTTTGCGTTCCTCTGCGTTGAAAAAATTAATATTTTTAAACGCATAGGCGTTTCGCCTTCCCGCAGGGTAGGGGCGCGGAGTAAACGCAAAGAGGCGCAGAGGTTTGCCAAGTTTTATTTGCTTTGGAGGTGAGATTCATGCAGCACTTGCGTCAATTATTAGAGATAGAAAACTCGGAGTTAGCCCAATTACTGCGATTTAGTTTGTATGGACTAGAGGCTAGTTTAAATCAGGCTCGCACAGAATTACCACTAGATCCAGGATCTAAAATATGTGATGATGTGCTGCAAGAACTTCGTAACCTCTTACAACCTGAACCGCCACAGCAAAATACTGGTTGGGAAGATCCGCCAGATGAGTTAAAACTAAATCACCTTCGAGAAGCTTTTAATTCTGACTCAGAACTTAGTTATTATTTGGGTAATTCCCAACTGCAAAGCCAAACAGACTCAGATTTGTGGAATGAAATTCAACGCAAACTGCTACGAGTCCCAGAGGATTTAGCTGCATCTTGGCAACAGCGCACCTTAGATTTAGCTCAAGAAGTTGGTGCGATCGCAGATAATTCTAATCTCTTTCAGCTTCCCTTTATCCGCGATGAAATTATCTACCCCGGACTTAGTGGTACTATTCAAACTCAGGGATTATGCTTATACCAACAAGCACTTTCAACTCCTAAAAATACTCAAGGTAATGTATCTGATTTACCAGCAGCATTCCTATTTTTATATATGAATTTTATCGAAATAGATCCAGATTTACACCATGCTTTAAAAAGCGTTTTTAGCTTCGATGTCGTTTCCTTACACTCTAAACCAGAACAGCGCGATCAATATATTGATGCTTTAAGCGATCGCTTCCAACGCACCCAAAAAGCAGAGAAAAACACTGATCCCCTGTCAATTCTCCGTGCTTGGATTGACATGGACGAAGCGATACATTCCCTAGTATTCGTACCACCGGCTGAACGCTATTCTTGGTGGGGAAAGCTACAACATGAATCACGGCGCATCCTGAAGAAAGTCGCTGATGAAGCGATTAATGCAGGTAATGAAGTGCGAATTCGCCAATTATCGGGACTTTATGCAGATATCTGTGCTTTATCCAAAGATGACTTACAACTAGACTGTGGTGGTATTCCTGGCGAAGTCTTAACTTCTCTTCGGGTATATGCGCGAATTAATCAAGAAGAATCTCCAGGGCGTGTAATATTTCGCTCATCACGCTAGTAGTCTGTCAATAAAGAATTAGATAGATAGATTTCTTGTAGAGACGGCGATTTATCGCGTCTAATTCTTGAGATTACGAGGCAAGGCAGATAATTTTACTAATCCCCGCCTTGCCTCATAATCTAATGAAGGTAAAAACGTTTAAATCTAAAGGATGCCCCAGAAGTGTAAAATCCCTTGACCAGAAAATACTTCAAGTGCAACGGCAGATAAAAAGCCAATCATTGCAAAACGACCGTTCCAGTTTTCGCTCTGAGGAGTGAAGCCCCAGCGCAAAGCATTAGGATCTTCTGAAACCGAAGGCGTAGTCTTCTTAACGTCTGCCATAAATAATACTCCGAGCTTTTATGTTGTAACAGTTATAACTGCCTGTAAAGTAATGTAACAGACTTTTACGAAATTGCAACATAAACTCGATATAAAATTTACTGAAGGTATTACGGGCACGTAGTTTTTTGTTGGCAGGTTTGCGATCGCCTACGAGGGAAAGCTACACTCCAACAGCCAATTACTTCAGAAAATTGTAGCCATTTCAGAAGAAAATTAACTCTTGCTTGGTCATTTCTATGCTTTAATAGCCAATGCTGAACTAAACTATGGCAAAGAAAAATATTAAGAAAATTTGAATATATGGCAGAAGTTCTCCATTTTACAGGATTTATCAAAGGAGTAACCTATAAAACTTACTTGGATGATAATTTAAGTAGGATTAGTTTAGATGTATTTGATGTCAATAAAGAAAGGGGTTATGGATTAATCCAGTCACCTACAACTGAAATTGCTTATTCAAAATGGGTATCACCTAAGAGAACCAGAAGTTATCCATTTGCCAGAATTTATAATACATATAATTCCTCGAAAGTTATAACTATAATCCCGGTGATTAAAGATGAGGGCAAAGATGGCGATATAGATAAAATCCAATACTCTACAATTTCTTGGATGAATTTGCTTAATATCTATATAGTACTTGCTTATTACGAAACAGCAAAAAAAAGTACTAAAAAGGGTCAAGTTAATAAGAATAAATTGAGTAATCAGAAATTTGCTAATGATTTTGTTAAATTTCAAATCAGTGAGATATTAGCATATCGCCAAAGCGCACTTCATTGGAATAAGAATCTATTTGAAGAAAGATTTACGCAAACTTTTGAAAAAGCTCTAGATTCTTATGATTCTATTTTTCATCAAACTGGAGTAATAATTCACTCACGAGAAGGAGCAGATAAATATTTACATAAAATCAGAGAAGAGTTTGAGGAATTTAAGAATATTTCTCTTAAAGGTTCTCAGAGTGCTAGTAAGAGAGAAGCGCTGACTTCTCATAAACTAGAATATTTAGTAGATGGATTAAAAGCAACTTTTAGTATTGAAAACTATCTTGGCGGAATTTACTATTTGACTCCTGATGAGATAATCTTCGAGAACAACATGTACATTATACAAGAGTCAAAAAATACTTCAACAGCATCTTTGCCAAAGCTCCCTGATATTCAAGATGGTTTATTTAAGCTAATTTTATTTTCTAATTTAGATTCTTTAATATTGAACGGTGAACCAGTATTATTTGTTACGAAGCTAAAGCTTACAGGTAACAACGTTGTTGGTTCTATTGTTTTTCCTGATGCATCACTAGAAGAACTAGAATTTTTTTTAGAAGTTAATATTAAAAAATTTAATAAAAATCAAAAATCAGTTATTAAAAAATTGGCTTTAGAAGCTCAAAATAATCAGAAACTTAAAATAGAAGTATC
Organism: Nostoc sp. PCC 9305; assembly: GCF_963920915.1. NCBI lineage: Bacteria > Bacillati > Cyanobacteriota > Cyanophyceae > Nostocales > Nostocaceae > Nostoc > Nostoc sp. PCC 9305. Next base: position 5,109 of record NZ_CAWUDN010000102.1, on the reverse strand, counting down.
CAGTAATTTTTAAACCTTATAATTTTGAATTATGATCAAAAGTCCTCTCCGATATCCTGGTGGTAAATCAAAAGCAATAAATCAAATAGTTGAATACTTGCCAGAGAGCTTTTCGGAATATCGAGAGCCTTTTGTGGGTGGTGGTTCTGTATTTATTTATTTAAGACAAAAATTTCCTTATATCAAAATTTGGATTAACGATTTAAACCGCGAACTCTTCTTCTTCTGGAAGTTTGCCCAATCTGATATAACTCAGTTAGTTAAAGAAATTCGACATATTAAAGTCAAATATACAAATGGCAAATTACTCTTTACAGAATTAACTAGTGTAGATGTCAATAATTTATCTGATTTAGAAAGAGCAGTTCGGTTTTTCGTACTCAATAGAATTACTTTTTCAGGAACTGTAGAATCAGGCGGTTTTTCTGAACAAGCCTTCCATAAAAGATTTACTGATTCTTCAATAGAACGGCTAGAAAAATTAGAAAATATTCTATCAGAAAATGTCCAAATCACTAATTTGGATTACAGCCACCTATTAAAATCAGAAGGAGAAGATGTATTTTTATTTTTAGATCCACCATACTTTAGCGCTACAAAATCAAAACTATACGGTAAAGATGGTGACTTGCATACTTCTTTTGAACATCAGAGATTTGCTGAACTTTTGCAACAATGTCATCATCGCTGGCTAATTACCTACGACAACTCAACGCAAATTCGAGACAACTTTCAATGGGCTAATATCTCAGAGTGGGAATTACAGTATGGGATGAATAACTATAAGCAGAGTGGTGCGGCTAAAGGAAAAGAGTTATTCATTACAAACTACAAAGTTAAACTTGATTTGGAGAAAAAATCACAGGTTCAGAATCTTGCTAATCCAGCTTTGCAATTAAGCCTTGAGATTGAAACCTAACTTTGATCGCTTCCAATTTTCCGGTAGGATAACCCCATAGCTCTCAATATAGCTACAACATACAAACCTTAGCTATGACAACTTCCCCAATCCCTGCTCAAGAATCCTCTGGTAGCTGGTATGTCCTGCTGCAACAATTAATAGATGGTCAATCCTTATCCCGTACTCAATCTGCTGAATTAATGAAGGGTTGGCTCAGTGAAGCCGTTCCCCCAGAGTTATCAGGGGCTATTTTAACAGCGCTCAACTTTAGAGGCATTTCTGCCGACGAGTTGACCGGCATGGCGGAGGTATTACAATCTCAATGTTCCCCACTCAGCCCTCAGAAATCAACACTTAGCCCTGTAATAGATACCTGTGGCACTGGTGGAGATGGATCATCAACCTTTAATATTTCCACAGCAGTTGCTTTTGTTGCTGCTGCATCTGGCGTACCTGTCGCCAAACACGGCAATCGTTCAGCGTCAAGTCTTACAGGAAGTGCAGATGTATTGGAAGCCTTGGGTGTAAACTTAAGTGCCTCTAGTGAAAAAGTACAAGCCGCACTACAAGAAGTCGGGATCACTTTCTTGTTTGCCCCTGGTTGGCATCCAGCACTCAAGGCCGTTGCGTCATTACGACGGACTTTGAAAGTGCGAACAATTTTTAATTTGCTCGGGCCGTTAGTAAACCCTTTGCGTCCAACTGGGCAGGTGGTGGGCTTATTTACTCCCAAACTTTTGGCAACAGTTGCCGAAGCTTTACAGAATTTGGGCAAGGAAAAGGCGATTGTGCTGCACGGGCGAGAAAAACTTGATGAGGCTGGGTTAGGAGATGAAACTGACTTAGCGGTTTTATCAGATGGAGAAGTGCAGTTAACTACTATTAATCCCCTTGATTTGGATTTAACGCCTGCTCCTATAGGTATGCTTCGGGGTGGAGATGTCCAAGAGAATGCGGAGATTCTCAAGGCTGTACTCCAAGGTAAGGGAACTCAGGCGCAACAGGACGCAGTTGCTTTAAATGCGTCGTTGGCGCTGCAAATCGCGGGTACGATCGCACTCCTAGATCACGCCCAAGGTATTAAAATCGCTAAGGATATCCTACAAAGTGGGGCTGCTTGGACGAAGTTGGAGGAGTTAGTGGAGTTTCTGGGGAATTGATTTGCGATCGCAATTGCGGGCGAAACTCTACGACATTACGTTTAATGGTGACATCATAATTACCAAAAAAGTCATGTCCTAGAAGCCCAGTTTCTAGTTCCGCACCTGCGATCGCAACTGGTATTTTATTCACTATTACCCCGCCAACGGCCATCGAATTCACATAGCCCACAGGAAATTCTACCGCTCTGGAACTTGCAGTATTTGCCTTAGCTTTTCCCACTGTGACGATTCCCAAAGCATTAGCCATCTCTTGGGTGATAACAGTACCACTTGCTCCCGTATCGACAATCATCTCAAATTGTTGCTGACCATTGAAGGTGACTTCCACAATCGGCGTACCACCAATTCGCCTTTTTATCGGCGCTGTAAATACTGCTTCATCGGGAATCACCACTGCTGATGACGGCAAAGCTGGCTCTGGTGATAACGGTTTTGCTTGTATCGGAGGTAAAGTTAACTTTGGTGTGCTTTCTCTTTGAGGAACAACAACAACTATTTTCTGAGGTTCTCTAACTGCAATAGGACGAGGATTAGCTTGCTGTTGGGCATATTTAACCTGGCGGCGATATTCCGTAATTTTGGTTTGAGCGATCGCAAATTCTGGGCTTTTTCGCCGCACTTTTTGCATCAGCGCGATCGCCTCTTGGTACTGACTCGCCACCAATTTCCAATCATCTGGAGATTGAGCCGATTGGCTGATACTCCAAGCGCCAACAGCTTTGTCTCGTCCGATCTCAAAAAGACTTGGTTCACTTTCAAACGGATCTAGCGGCTGCGCTTCTGGGCTAGCTGCTGGTCTTACTGGTTCAACGGTAGGCTTTCTTGATGCAAGATCCCCAACTGGTGTTGGTTGCTCATTGCCAACAATCGCAGTGTTCTGTTTGTCTTCACTACAGGCAACACACAAAACCGCTAGAGCGCTTGATACAAAAATTAGGGTTGCGCGGGATAAAAAAGACTGAAGCATAATTAATTTTAACTGCCCAAGCTTTGCCAAATCCACTCCCGCTACTTTAATTCCCTTTTAATTTTAATTAACTATTTTAAAAACTCCCAATTGCTCAACTCATGGGATAATTAACAATCGCAGTATTGGGTACTGGGGACTGGGTACTAGGAATTAGAGACTAAGGAAGAAGCAAGGGAGTAGGGAGAAAGGGAGTAGAGTTTTCCCCGCCCTGTACCTCTCTATCCAATCCCCAGTACCCAATCCCCAATACCCAATCCCCAATCCTATCACCTATGCCCCTGACTGACTCAATACCAGCTTTACTTGTCCTAGCAGATGGAACCACTTATCGCGGTTGGTCTTTTGGTGCGACGGGAACCGCGATCGGAGAAGTGGTGTTCAACACTGGCATGACCGGCTACCAAGAAGTCCTGACCGATCCTAGTTACCGCGGTCAGATTGTGATTTTTACCTATCCTGAATTGGGGAATACTGGCGTTAATCTGGAAGATGAAGAATCAGATGGGCCCCAAGTGCGGGGTGCGATCGCCCGCAATATTTGTCACCGTCCAAGTAACTGGCGATCGACACAATCTTTACCTGACTACCTCAAACAAAACCAAATACCAGGGATTTACGGCATCGATACCCGCGCCCTCACCCGCAAAATTAGGATGTTCGGAGCGATGAACGGTGGTATTTCTACAAGCATTCTCGATGAAGCGGAATTGCTAGAGCAGGTACTAGCAGCCCCCAACATGGCAGGATTGAATCTGGTTAGTGAAGTCACCACCTCAAAGGCTTATGAATGGTCCGATCCCACAATTCCAGCTTGGGAATTTAACTCTGAGGCTGGGGAAAATCTTGGGGAAGCCTTTACCGTTGTTGCCCTTGACTTTGGCGTTAAACGCAATATCTTACGTCGCTTAGTAAGTTATGGTTGCCGGGTAATTGTTGTACCCGCTGATACACCACCAGAAGAAATTCTCAAATACAATCCAGATGGTGTGTTTCTTTCTAATGGGCCTGGCGACCCTGCTGCCGTCACTGAAGGGATTGCAACTGCCAAAGCACTCCTATTAAGTGAAAAACCCATCTTTGGTATTTGTATGGGACACCAAATTTTAGGTCATGCACTAGGGGCAGAAACCTATAAACTTAAATTTGGTCATCGTGGTTTGAATCAGCCTGCCGGTTTACAACAACGGGTAGAAATTACTAGCCAAAACCATAGTTTTGCTATTGATCCAGATTCTTTACCTACGGCAGTTGTAGAAATCAGCCACCTGAACTTAAACGATCGCACCATTGCCGGGGTACGGCACAAATCTCTACCTGTGTTCTCCGTACAGTATCACCCAGAAGCTAGTCCTGGCCCACACGATGCTGATTACTTGTTTGAGCAATTTGTTCAATCCATGCGAACAGCACGTCAAGCCGTGGCAGAGGTGAGGTAAAAATAGGGAATGGGGAAAAGTTTTCCAATGCCCAATCCCCAATGCCCTATTTCAGCAGATTGTAGACAACTTGCTCAAAAACCATCTATACTTGAGCGTTCACTTTAACTCATGAGGAGGGAATTATTGCTGAGCCACTGAATCTAACCGTTAGCCTGAGGGGCACTCGTGAAGTCCGGGATAACTGTCAGCTATTCCGCCTCACAGGTTTGTTAGATGCTTTTTCTGAGCCGACATTTCGCAAGACACTTGGCAGCAAGATAGATGAGGGTCCTAAGCACATTATTTTGGATCTCTCACAAATTGACTTTGTTGATAGCTCTGGCTTGGGCGCTCTGGTGCAGCTAGCCAAGCAGGCTCAAACTGCCGATGGCACTTTGCAAATTGTTACAAATGCCCGCGTAACTCAAACGGTCAAGCTTGTTCGCCTAGAGAAGTTTCTCTCCCTGCAAAAATCAGTTGAAGACGCTCTAGAAAACGTCAAGTAGTCTTGATTGCTCGATCTGAGAGTTAAATTTAGCTATCCAGATTCAATATCGGATAGCTTAATTTTTAAAACTTCTGGCATAAAACCTCTCTCCTTGTGGGCTACGGTGTACACACATCTTTGTATAAAACCAAAATCGTTGAAGATCCCCC
>NZ_CAWUDN010000101.1:0-29685 GCF_963920915.1 Nostoc sp. PCC 9305 | reverse complement strand
TGATTAACTCAGCCCTGCTGGGTCATTTTGTATGGCTTAGTCTAAACTCCAGTTATTAAACCGGAAGAACCCCACCCCCGCCAAAGCGTAGCTTTGTCTCCCCTCCCCGCAAGCGGGCTACCGTGTACACACAAGTATTCTAGAGTTGCGCTACAGGCTTTTGATCCCCCCAACCCCCCTTAAAAAGGGGGGCAAAAAATTTTCAAAGTCCCCCTTTTTAAGGGGGATTTAGGGGGATCTTACTATGTTTTGCATTGTGTATAAAGATGTGTGTACACCGTAGCCGCAAGCGGGGAGGGGATTAAGGGGAGCCAGCGCGGTCTTGGGGGTTTCCCCCATGAGCGACTGGCGTGTGGGGTGCAATGACTGTGGTTAGCATAACTAATTATGCGGACATGATATAACCCGATTCTCCCTTTTTAGGGAGTGTAGGAAGGGGGGATTTTATTATGCCAACTTTCGTTTTCATCCCTGTTAGGGGAAGCGATCGCAATACGATTCAATTAAGGTTTTTTGAAGAAAATTATAGATCGCAAAAATGTGATAAATCATCACAAAGACACGATTCATCGCGTATTGTAAAGACGGCGATTCATCGCGTTTCTTGCTCTGGAGAAATTTCTTGAGCTAGACATTTCTTAAATGCTAACGTCTACAAGGTGACACAGGATTTGGAGCGGTTTTTTTAACTATGAAGCATAGACACAAAGTAGCTTTTAGCTTAACATCGCTGATCGGTCTTAATTTAATCTCTAGCTTAGTCGCATTCGATGAGGCCATCGCTGCGCCACCGAGAACCCCAGACAAAAATGTAAATTGCGAAATTTTAGTTGTGGGTGGTGGACTTTCTGGTGTAGCTACAGCTTACGAGGGCTTGCTAGCAGGACGAACAGTTTGTCTGACAGAAATTACTGACTGGTTGGGAGGACAAATTTCTGCTCAAGGGACATCTGCGTTAGATGAACGCCCAACTCAACGATCTCTGAAATTCTATTCTCGCGGCTATCTGGAATTGCGAAACCGCATTGGGCGGAAATACGGTAAGCTTAACCCCGGCGATTGCTGGGTAAGTGAATCGTGTTTTCTTCCCCACGATGCTCACACAATTTTGACCCAGATGCTTAAAGATGCCGAAAAGCAGGGCAAAGGAAAGTTGCAATGGTTTCCCAACACGGTAATTAAGGATTTGGAAATCGCTGCTGATGGCAAAATAATTAATAGTGCGATCGCAATTCAACATCAACCACCAAAAGGCGCACCACCTCTCAATACTTTTACGTTATCTCAAAGCATTGAAGATGCCTATCGCTACGAAAACTCGTCTCGATTTACCAAAACGATTGTCCGTTTCGTCCCCAAGGCAGCGAAAGAGGATGCTCCTAAATGGTATGTCGTAGACGCTAGCGAAACCGGAGAAATTATCGCCCTTGCTGATGTCCCTTACCGATTAGGTATTGATGCCCGTTCTTACCTAGAACCTTCTGCTTCCAGTGCCAATAATGACCCCTATTGCCCCCAAGGCTTTACCTACACCTTTGCAATGGAGGCCACTAAGGAACCGCAACCGCAGACAATGCCTGCATTTTATCCACAATATGCGCCATATTTCAGCTATGAATTAACACGACTAGCTAACTTTGATTTAGTTTTTAGCTATCGTCGCATTTGGAGTCCAAACAAAGGAAAACCAGCAAAATTTGGCGGTGTAAGTTTTACTGCGGCTGCACCAGGGGATATCTCAATGCAAAACTGGACTTGGGGTAACGACTACCGCCCCGGAACAGCCCAGGATAACCTAATTTACACTCGTCAACAGTTACAAGCGACTGGGCAATTAGAGCCAGGGGGTTGGATGGGAGGACTGCGGACAGAAACCCTCCGCAGCGCTGAGGAAAATGCCTTATCTTTCTATTACTGGTTGGTAGCTGGCACTACGGATTCTCAACTAGGGGATGGTGTCAAGAAGCCGCAAACTAATAACCGCTTTGTTTCCGGTTTAAATTCACCAATGGGGACAATACATGGTTTATCGAAATACCCTTATATGCGAGAAGGACGGCGGATTATTGGCCGCCCCAGTTGGGGACAATCTGAAGGTTTTAGTATTGGGGAAATTGATATTTCCCGCCGAAATTATAATGACGAGTATTACTCCAAGACTCTGCCAGCAGATATGTATCGTCGCCTACGAGCAGCAGTTGCAGGTTTAGAAGCAATATCAGTAATTGATGGTAAAGTTCCACCAGACAAAGCAATGCGACGAACTCGTTCTACCATCTTCCCCGATGCTGTGGGTATTGGTCACTACGCTATAGATTTCCATCCTTGCATGGTGAATAGTCCCCCAGAAGCACCTGGTAACACAGAACGTCCAGGCGAAAGACGCGGTGCGGGTCAAGCTTATCCCTTCCAAATTGCTTTGAGAGCGATGATTCCCCAGAAAATTGATAATTTGCTCGTAGGTGGCAAAAGTATTGCGACTAGTCATATTGCCGCTGCTGCCTATCGCGTACACTCCTTTGAATGGTCGGCTGGCGCAGCTGCGGGAACTATTGCTAGTTTTGCACTTAAAAATGCGATCGCACCTTACCAACTAGTTGATGATTTACCTAAACAAGAGCCACAACTAGAAGCACTCAAACGGCTTTTGCAAAAAAATGGCAACCCTACCGCCTTCCCAGATACATCTATTTTTAACGAAAACTGGGATAATTGGAAATAGGGCATTGGGCATTAGGGATTGGGCATTAAATTCTTCGTAATACAAAATACCTAACTCCTAATATCAAGTTTGGGTGATTATTTGTAATAAAATCTATCAATGTAGGTTGGGTTGAATGGCAGTGAAACTAAAAATGAACAGAGATTAAATGTTGAGTTTCGTTCTTTAACCCAACCTACAAATATTACAAGTGTTTAACCAAACTTGATATAACTCCTAACTCCTAACTCCTAACTTCCCAGTCCCCAATCTCCAGACAATGAACTAAACTAATTACTTGTAGTGTAGTTTTGTAAAATTATCTTGACCAATTGTTTTATGGTTATGACACTTTCAGCAGATGTTTACGGGATGTCCACGGCACCAACTATAGCTCCTGAACGGTCTAATCAAGTTATCCGTAAGACTTATCCGAATTACAAAGTGATTGTATTAAACGATGATTTTAATACATTCCAACACGTGTCTGAATGTTTGATGAAATATATTCCAGGAATGAGTGGCGATCGCGCCTGGGATCTGACTAATCAGGTACACTATGAAGGTCAAGCGATCGTCTGGGTCGGGCCCCAAGAACCTGCGGAACTCTATCACCAGCAGCTGCGCCGAGCAGGTTTGACAATGGCACCTCTAGAAGCAGCTTAACCTTAAATTATTATGGGCAAACCCTCCGTAGATCCCCTCCGCACGGCTTCTCTACGAGACGCTACGCGAACACAAAAAGCTGCCAGACTGGTTTGGAATCACTCAACACACCTTTCTGGTCTTATACCCATTTTAGAACGTCTTTGTCAGCAAGATGGCATCCAAACTGTGACGCCGGGAGTGATTGGGCGATCGAAGGGTCACTGTCCAAAAATGCAACTACGCGTCTCAGTACCTATTCGCGGCGGCTATAAAGTCATTGCACGGCAGGGGAAAACGGTACAAGAGGTCTTTATTTTAACGACTTTATCCCAAGATCAACTAGAAGCTGCATTAGCGATCGCTATGAGATGTTAATCGCATACTCCATACCCAATCCCCAATCACTATTCCTCAACCCGATGTACTGCAAATTTGTGTAGCGGCAGACTAACAATACAAGAAAAAGTTAAGAAATATGACAGAGCCGTAGTTATTTTCAAAGTCATGACTACAGATTCCCAGCCAGGTAAAACTATTTTTTCGATGCCAAAAGCTACACAGTAAACTAGCCAGTAACTAAAGCTCATTCTAAACAGAATGCGCTCTGTTTCTTCCATCTCATTTGTTTGCTGCTTACTATTCCACAGTAACAACAGTCCAATAATGCAAGCGACAAAGGAAACAGCAACTACAGATTCGTGACAAAATATATTTAACGAATGCATTTGTGTTTATTCCCACATTTTTTCAGTTGAAACTCAGTCTAAAGGAATATTCCTTGCAGAGATACAAATTATTTACAAACCTCAATAGATTACATAAGTCTTTCTGACCCCTAACTCCCCCTTGCCAAGCAGGGCTGTTTCATTCGATCTCTTAGGGATTTTGTCAAGAGTATGAGTCAGAAATTTGCTTGAGTGGGATAAAGAAAAATTACCACCTCAACCAGCAAATTTAAGTGCGTTCACCATTTTCTTGCCCAATCAGATTTTTTAGTCACCTGGTTTTTTTGCTTGAAACGCTTGTAAATCAGCGCCTTTTAGGGAATGAAACAGCCCTGCCCTTGCCAAGGGCTACGGTGTACACACAAGTAGAAAAAAGCTTGATTTTCCATTGTTCTCTCGTTTATCTCGTTCCCAGTCTGAGACTGGGAACGAGGAAAAGTCCTATCAAACAAGGTTTTTAGGACTTGTGTGTACACCGTAGCCCGATTTATAAGAGGAATTTAGGGTGAAGGCTTTTGATAAACATAATTTTGAGCCACTTTCCAATAACGCGAGAACCGTTTCAAGTCAACATAGCCGTCATAGTCAAAAAATGCTTCTACCTCTAACACTTCCACTGCTAGAGAAGGCTCCATTTGATTACAGATATCATCAAACCGGGGACTAGGACTATTGGCTGTGACAACTAAATTGGCATCATGTTCTTGAGCAAAAGCTAAAATTTCTTGTACCACATTGCCACGGCGGATAACAACAGGTAACTCTAGCAAACATTCGTAGATAAAAGTCAGACGTTTAAGACTCAATTGCCATTCCTCTATCAAAGCCTCATCCCAAACCCAGATAGCTGGGGCATCGGGGTATTTTTGCAATGTGGGATTATTTGGACTGAGGCAATCTCCATGTACCCAAACAATTGGTTTATTCATTTTTTACCTTTCTTTCCCCGTTGCCAACTTTGGCTATTGGCTTGTTTGCTAAATTCCCCTTTGGGAAAAAGTCGCTGTTCTAATTCTTCATAACTGCCTTCAAAATCACAATGACCGTAAAGGGGACATTTCTGGCAATAAACGCCTTTGGTGTAGCGTTCTAAGTTCTCACGGTTGAAAAAATACGGTTTATGACTAAAAGTGCTAGCAACCCACTGCCATGACATATTATTACTAGCAGGATCTCCATCTAAAAGGTGTTCGAGAAACCACTTAGCTCCTGCTTGCCAACGAATACGCCGCCAATGGACAACATAAGCTGCTAGCCACATTCGCGCGTGGTTATGTAAATAACCAGTTTCTCTCAAATCACCACTAAAGCTGTCAATGCAAACTCTGCCTGTAGTTCCTTCTCTGATATCTTGCGGCAATTCGGGTGTATATTCGGCCACAGTATAACCAGTTTTGTACTCTTCCTGGTCTTTCCAGATTTCATCCCCCAACTTCATATACAACCTTTGCCAATAGTCGCGCCAGCCTAACTCGTTAATTAGTTTCGTAGCATCATCTTGGTGCTGTACTTGGTTGAGGACATAATCTCGAATTTCTCGCAAACTCAAAACGCCAGAGCGGATGTAAGGCGAAAGACGCGTGACTGCGCCTGTGAAGAAATTACGTGTTTGGGCGTAGCGAAGAGGGTCGATTTTTTGCAGCGCTGTTTGTGCCGCTTTGCGTCCCCCTAAAGTTTCGCTGATGTGGTTATCGCGTTCTGCTGCACCTGGGAATTGTTCGCGCAGGTAGGCTACCAACTCATCGCGGTTGGTAAATTGGCGTTGCATATCTTTAGGCATTATCAGCAAATATGAATGGTTACGTGCGTAGGCATCGCTCAATATATGTACAATTCTAAAGCGATATCTACGACGGGCTACGCCTACACAATCTCTCACACATCATCATGAGCAACATTCCCCAAGTCGGACAACCAGCGCCAGATTTCTCCACACTTGACCAAAATGGCAATGCAGTCACTCTCGACGACTTCAGCAGTCAGTGGGTTGTCCTCTACTTCTACCCCAAAGATGATACACCGGGTTGTACCACCGAAGCGAAAGATTTTACCGAGTTGTATCAAGACTTCAGCGCACTAGGAGCGAAAATCTTAGGCGTAAGTCCAGATTTGGGTAAATCCCATTGTAAATTTATCAGCAAACATAACTTGGCGATCGCCCTTTTAAGTGACCCAGAACATCTTTTAATTGAAGCCTACGGCGCTTGGCGCTTAAAAAAATTTATGGGTAAAGAATATATGGGTGTTGCTCGGTCAACCTTTCTAATTTCACCTGATAGAATTATTGTCTATACTTGGCCCAACGTAAAAACCAAAGGTCACGCTCAAGCAGTTTTAACTAAATTACGGGAATTAGCAGCCACGTAAGGCGGCTGGATGCTAGAAACTGCTAGGGTGATAATTAAAGTCAGGAATAAACATGATTCAAGTCATCCAAGCCCAAAATGTTACTCTTGCCTACTTAAAGAAAAAATTTGCTCTCTATAAATCTGAAGATGAGCAATTTTTTACAGAGTGGTTTGACTCTATCCCTGAAAATTCCGAGTTAGAAAAGCAATATTTAGACAGAGTTAAAAATAACTATCTTAACGTTTTGGAAAATGCTCCTCTTTTAGAAGAAGCAGTAAAATTGGTAGTATTATCTCCGTTGCTAGATTTAGCTGGTTTTTATCGTCCTCCTTTTTATATTGCTACTGAAGAAAGTGTAGAAATTAGTGAAAGTTTTATCATTGATAATGAAGTAACTACCGAAGATACTAAAGAAATTATTAAAGGAAAAATTGATGTCCTAGTTCTGCAAGATCGGCTATGGTTACTGATAATTGAATCTAAAAGGTCTAGTTTTTCCTTGGCCAAGGCGATTCCTCAAGCACTAACTTATATGCTGGCAAATCCTCAGCCTGATCGTCCTACATATTCCTTGGTAATGAATGGAGAAGATTTCCAATTTATCAAGTTGATAAAACAAGATAAACTCATGTATGCTTTGTCTGATAGATTCACTTTATATAGACGTGAAAATGAATTATATAAAGTTTTGAATATATTAAAAAAAATAGGTCAAGTTTTAAATTAATTATCTTTGCTCTTTTTATCTAGTCGTATGTCAAATTTAAATTGATAGGTAAGCAAGTTCTTAGTTAAGCACTAAAGTGCTTACTACAAACTCTCAAAGCTATCTTGAACCATTAGGTTAATACTGTAATAGTGTCATAATAGTTATATTGCATCTTTGAAATAAATCATGGTTCAATTTATCCAAGCACAAAATGTCGGGCTTGCCTATTTGGAAGAAAGATTTAGCCTACAGCTAGCCGAAGATGAGGCGTTCTTCACAGAATGGTTTGAAAATTTACCGGAAATTACAGATTTAGAAAAGCAAGATTTAGACAGAATAAAACTTCATTTTCTCCGTTTAGTCAAGCGTCCTCCTTTGTCAGAAGAAACGGTTAAATTAGTAGTTTTATCTCCTTTACTCAATTTAGCTGGATTTTATGATGAGCCTTTTTATATGAGAGGCGAGGAATCAATAGAAATTTCTGCGGAAGATGAAGGAGAAATCATTAGAGGTAGAATTGATGTTTTAGTTATTCAAGAACAATTCTGGTTGTTAGTAATTGAATCTAAAAGGTCTAGCTTTTCTCTTTTAGAAGCCATACCTCAAGCACTTGTTTATATGTTGGCGAATCCTAATCAAGACAAACCTGCTTTTGGATTAGTAACAAATGGTAGTGATTTTATTTTCCTGAAACTTACCAAAGAGAATCAGCCAAAGTATGCTATTTCTGACCAATTTACACTTTTGAAACGAGAAAGTGAACTGTATCAGGTTCTAAGTGTATTAAAAAATTTGAGTCAAAGTTTAAGTTAATAATTATGTCTATTCGTCCTATATACCTTGATTGTCACGCTACTACACCCGTAGATGAACGGGTATTAGCAGCAATGCTTCCCTACTTCACAGAAAAATTTGGCAACCCAGCAAGTATTGGTCATATTTATGGTTGGGAAGCAGAAGCTGCTGTGAAGCAAACGCGAGAAATTTTAGCAGCAGCAATTAACGCTACACCAGAAGAAATTGTGTTTACGAGTGGGGCAACAGAAGCAAATAATTTAGCTATTAAAGGTGTTGCCGAAGCTTATTTTAAAAAAGGTCAGCATATTATTACTGTTGCCACTGAACATAGTGCAGTTATCGATCCTTGTAATTATTTAAAAAGTCTTGGTTTTGAAATTACTATTCTGCCTGTCCAAAAAGATGGATTGATTGATTTAACTGAGTTAAAAAATGCTTTCCGCCCTGAGACAATTTTAGTATCGGTAATGGCTGCAAATAACGAAATTGGCGTGTTACAGCCTTTAGCAGAAATTGGGGAAATGTGCCACGATCGCCAAATCCTATTTCACACCGACGCCGCCCAAGCTATTGGTAAAATTCCCTTAGATGTGCAAGCGATGAAAATTGACTTGATGTCTTTAACAGCACATAAAGTATATGGGCCCAAAGGTATTGGAGCGCTGTACGTCCGCAGACGCGATCCCAGAGTAAAACTGGCTCCTCAGCAGCACGGCGGCGGACATGAGCGGGGGATGCGCTCTGGGACATTGTATACACCGCAAATTGTCGGCTTTGGGAAAGCTGTAGAAATCGCTTTGGCTGAACAAGAAAAAGAAACCCAACGCCTCACCCAGTTAAGACAAAGATTGTGGGAACAGCTTTCGCAAGTTGAAGGAATTCATCTCAACGGACATCCGCAACAGCGATTGGCGGGAAACTTGAGTATCAGTGTTGAGGGAGTGGATGGTGCCGCACTTTTGCTAGGATTGCAGCCAGTAATGGCCATATCTTCTGGTTCTGCTTGCTCGTCGGCACATACTGCACCTTCCTATGTTCTCACAGCATTGGGACACCCCCAACAGCTAGCTTATGCCTCAATCAGGTTTGGCATTGGTAGGTTTAATACCCAAGAGGAGATTGATATTGTGGCGAAGCATGCGATCGCTACTATTCAAAGTTTACAAAATAAACGGTAAGCATAAAAGCCAGCAGAGCCTCTTTTTTGGGCAATCGTATATTTAGGAAGAGATATTATCTGTGCGATTGCCCATATCAAAAACATTAAATTCAATTCCTTCTAACTTCAGTCTTAAAGCCTCTAATAAGAGGTTTACCCTTTCTTCAATAAAAATTGTTATGGCATTTTCAGGAAGTGCATCGGCTCTTGACCATTCAAGAATGATTGTCGGTATAAGATGAGAAGTTAACACTGCTTCTAAACCAGGTTCGTCATATTCTTTGAGATAATCTAATGGGTTTTTATCGCTAATTTTCAAATTAGTTATTTGAGACAGATAGGCAATATTCATCAAGCTGTCACATTCTATTTGGCTAGCAATACCACTCTGTTTAATAAAGTTAACTGGAAATATATGATGCAAGTTAGGCTTATCTGTTAGCAAATAATAAACATCAGATAAAATATCTCTATGAGGTTTTGCCCAATCTTGCGGTCTGTGGTTTGCATAAAGTGATAGTATTGCTCTGGATAAACGACCTCTATAACTGTAGAAAGATTTTCTTATCGAATTCTTATCAATATCAAATTTATTGAATGAGTAAGTGCTATTAGCCTTTTGTTGATTAACAAAATCTATATGTTGCCAGAGGTGAGTAGTGTTTGTTAGTAAATCTGCATTATGAAAACTATAATACCAAAAATATTTGTTTAAAAAACTATAATCTGGTTTATCATTTCGATAAAAGTATGCTGTAATAGTCAGGTATAAATATCGGTAAGGAATTAATCTTCCACCCTTAATATGCAAAATATTATCAAAGAAATCAAAAGTTTTAGCAACGGCTATTTTAAAATTAGACCATACAGCTTCAATATGCTCTGTTTTTAGCTTATTAAGATACATATCAGTAATATTTTGTATCCCAGCTTCGGGAAATTCAAGTTTTACTACTACAGCTAACATCTGGAGCAATGTCCAATTATCGATACTGGCATATTGACTACTAGAAATAGTTTTTTTAAATTTATCAAATAATTCACGAAGATAGAATCCAGAGATATTATTTGTCTTATTTTCAGAACGAAAAGTTTTAGCAACCACAATATCAAAGATATCCAAGGGTTTACCAGCTTGATTAATCCGCTCAAATATTTGACAAACTTCTGCAACTTCAATACCTCTCAACTCAATGAAAGAAATTTTATAACTATATAAGACTTCTCTAATCCTTCTCAATTGTTGCATATAGGGATTTTCAAAGTCACCGTATCCATTTTTATGAAGATTTCTTTCTATTTCCCCAGGATTTTTAAGAATATCTATTAAACTGACAATTAGTTTATCTTGATAACGGTTTTTTCTCCCAGTATTTGCTGTAAGCTTACCATCTCTATCATCGATTTCGTCCCAAAACAAAAATCTTTTTGCATAGCTTGTGTCATCAGTCGCATCAGTAAGTTTAATAGTCAAGTCTATATATAGTGTTGGATCAAAGTTTTCGTTATTAGCAATTTTACCCTTGCCCCCATGTATTGATGTTAATAGAGAAGTTGTTCTTTGTTGTCCATCTAAAATGTATTGGTATTCATTCGAGTGAAAATTATCAGCAAACTTTATACCACCTATTTCTCTATGACTTTCTAGCTTGGTATTAGTTTTCCAAATTAAAATACTTCCTAAAGGGTAAAACTTATAGATACTATCCCAAAGTTTTTTAACATTCTCTTTCTCCCAGGCAACATCTCTTTGAAAGGTTGGAATTTGATATTTATTTGATAGAAGATTTTCCAAATAGAGAGCAATACTCTGATCATCCGCCTTAATGCGTTCAGTAGATGTAAACATTGAATTAACCTTATCTAAGTTTGAGTAAATATCAAGATTGGTGTATGAATTTAACTTGGTTTAGTAAAATTCCATACAAGGTTAACTGATATTTAATTAAGTGGCAACTCAAATTTTAGAAAATCTCTGCAACCTTTCTTCCATGCCCACGTTGCCCTGTAAGCCGCCTGTGTGTACCAGCAGTAAGCGATCGC
The DNA here is from genome assembly GCF_963920915.1 of Nostoc sp. PCC 9305. NCBI lineage: Bacteria > Bacillati > Cyanobacteriota > Cyanophyceae > Nostocales > Nostocaceae > Nostoc > Nostoc sp. PCC 9305. Next base: position 18,553 of record NZ_CAWUDN010000101.1, on the reverse strand, counting down.
CTTTAGCAAAAAATCCCTGCTGTAGTAAATCCATCACTCCGTAAAACATTTTGGCGGTATATATGTAATCAAGGGGTACGCCATGTTCCTGTGTAAACTGCTGGCTGAACAGTAATAACTCATCGTTCACCTTTGCATAGCCGCCGAAATGATAATCACATACCAATTCCCAGAAAGCGGGAGAATTATATGGTGTAGGTAAATCAGAGGCGAGGTAATTTGTCAATAAACTTTCAATTTCCTGTACAAGAAATGCGCCATTTTTCAATACAGGAAATGCGATCGCTCTTTGTCCTTCATGCAACGAAAGCGCAATACCTGCTAGTGTGGTGGCTGTACCACAGGCTACGCAGATACGATCGAATGCGATCGTCGCATCACCAACTATTTCTGTGCAGCCGCGCACACCATTTAAATTACTCCCGCCTTCGGGAATGATAAACACCTTGCCGAAACTTTGTCGCAGATATTCTTCTAACGCTGGTGTGTTGCGCTGTCGATACATTTCGCGGTTCAGATATACAAGCTGCATACCCTGTTGTACAGCAAAACTCAGCGTTGCGTTTAATGGTAGCCTTTCCTCTCCACGAATTACGCCGATAGTCCGAAAACCGAAAAGATTACCAGCCGCCGCAGTTGCATAGATGTGATTGGAATAAGCGCCGCCAAAGGTTAGCAGTGTTGTGAAGTTTTTCTCTTTGGCCTCTAAAAGATTGTATTTCAGCTTAAACCACTTATTGCCATTAACCCACGGGTGCATGAGATCCAGACGTAGCACATACAGTTTAACACCAGCGTTACGGGCGATTTCGCTATTGATTTGTTGTAGAGGAGGAGTAATAAAGGTTAACGACATCTGTCAAGATTCTAACTTAGAATTTGCATTTTCTCACGTTCATTACCGAAGATAAAAGTAATGATAAACATTGAGTAATTCAATGGTAAGTCAATCAAGATGATGAATAAATCTTTCTAATGATTAGCTTTAGAAATTGGCATTTTACTAATTGAGTGTTTCAGGTAAATATAAGAAACAGAACACTCGCTCCAGATAATATTCTTTTGGAGAAAATAAATGGTTGCACTCACACAGCTTACTCAAGTTATTTCCAATCCTGGACGTTTGACGATTGAAACTGTTGAAATTGCTCCTCAAACGACTGCTATACGTTGTCTTGACTGGGATAGAGAGCGTTTTGATATCGAGTTTGGTTTACGGAATGGTACAACCTATAATTCTTTCTTAATTCAAGGAGAAAAAATTGCCTTAGTTGACACATCTCACCGCAAGTTTGAGCAATTATATCTTGAGATAGTGGCGGAATTAATCGATCCAACTAAGATAGATTACCTGATTATTAGCCATACAGAACCAGACCACAGTGGCTTAGTGAAAGATATTTTAGAATTAGCTCCCTCCATTACTGTTGTTGGTGCAAAGGTAGCTATTCAATTTCTAGAAAATATGGTTCACCAGCCTTTTAAATCAATACAGGTGAAAAGTGGAGAGCGATTAGATTTAGGCAACGGACACGAATTAGAATTTATCTCTGCGCCTAATTTACACTGGCCTGACACAATCTTGACCTATGACCATAAAACTTCCACACTTTACACTTGTGATGTGTTTGGGATGCACTACTGTGATGACCACACTTATGATGAAAATATTACCTTACTTGAGGAAGATTTTAAATATTACTATGATTGTCTCATGGGGCCAAATGCTCGGTCTGTCTTGGCAGCTTTAAAGCGGATTGAAAAGTTAGAAATAGCAACTGTTGCTACAGGACATGGCCCTTTATTACAAAACTATATCTCCGAATGGCTGGGACGATATCAAAACTGGAGTTTAGAACAAGCAAAAACAGAGACTTTAGTAGCTCTATTTTATGTTGAAGATTATGGGCATAGCGAACATTTAGTCCGTAACATTGCACATGGATGCGCGAAAACAGGCGTGGCAATAGAATTAGTAGACCTCAATAGTGCGGAGCCTCAAGAAGTTCGAGAATTAGTTGCACAAGCTTCTGGTTTAGTAATTGCAATGCCACCCCAATCTTCGGTGATGATTCAAGCTGCTTTAAGTACAATTTTGGCTGCTGTTAATAAGAAACAAGCAATTGGTTTATTAGAGTCAGGAGGGGGAGAAGATGAACCAATTTACCCCTTACGTAATAAATTTCAAGAACTAGGATTAACTGAAGCTTTTCCACCTATTTTAGTTAAGGAAATTCCTACCCAAGCAACGGAACAACTTTGTGATGAAGCGGGGACAGATATGGGTCAATGGTTAACCCGCGATCGCACCATAAAACAAATCAAATCTATCAATACCGAGCTAGAAAAAGCTCTAGGGCGTATTACCACAGGATTATACATTATCACTGCCAAAAAAGGAGAAGTTCAGAGTGCAATGCTGGCTTCGTGGGTGACACAAGCCAGTCTTGAGCCTTTGGGAGTTGCGATCGCAGTCTCCAAAGATCGGGCAATTGAATCCTTGATGCATGTTGGCGATCGCTTTGTTTTAAATGTTTTAGAAGAAGGCAAATATCAAGGATTAATGAAACATTTCCTCAAGCGTTTTGCTCCTGGTGCAGATAGATTTGCGGGAGTGAAAACATATCCAGCTAAAAATGAATCACCCGTTTTAGCTGAAGCTCTAGCTTACATGGAATGTGAAATCACTAGCCGTATGGATTGTGGAGATCATTGGGTAATTTATAGCACAGTCCAAACTGGAAGAGTTGCCAACCTACATGCACTTACTGCTGCACATCACCGCAAAATTGGCAATCATTACTAAATGGGACATTGGGCATTGGGCATGGTTATTCTCCTTATCTCCCTCATCTTCCCAATTCCTAACTCCTAACTCCTAACTCTCCACTCCTCACTCCCAACACCCAACAACTATGTATAAATCTGCTGAAAATACCCCGATTACCATGTACGAAATCAATCGTGGGCGCGTTGTGCGAACCTTGGAATTTATCCAAGATGTGATTGTAATTTCTTTGTGTATCGGTTTATTTAGCTTCATGGTGCTTCAAGTGAAAGATATGTTTCTCTCCTTGCTTCCACCTCTAGATTTTCATGCTGTTACTGCCGATATTCTCTTTTTACTTATCTTAGTTGAGCTATTCCGACTGCTAATTATTTACCTACAAGAACATCGAGTATCTATTGGGGTAGCTGTTGAAGTTTCTATTGTTTCCGCCTTGCGAGAAGTCATTGTTAAAGGTGTTCTAGAAACAAGTTGGAGTCAAGTTTTAGCAACTTGTGCCTTTTTATTAGTCCTGGGAGTACTATTGTTCCTCCGAGTTTGGCTACCCCCTACCTTTGAAGGTATCGATCCCGAACAAGAAGTCTCTAAACGCTATAGAAGCAAAGCCAAGTCTGAATTAATACAAAACAATGGTCAACATAATTCGTAATTGATAATTCGTAATTCGTAATTATTACCCCCAGATAAAGTTGCTTGCCTAGAAATAATAATCATGTTACGCACTTTTATGCCTCCATTGAGGAATCTTGTAAGTTTGCATTCTTCAATTACGAATTACGAATTACGAATTACGAATTATTTAGCCAATGCCCAATTAAGAGAGGTTATTATGTCTGCTGCCACATTAATGCCCAACCATAGCAGAGATGTACAAGTTGCTGAAATTGGTAAAAATACTCTGATTTTGCGATCGCGGACTTGGGACAGATTAAAATTTGAAGTTGAATATTCCCGTCAACGTGGAACTACAGCGAATTCTTATCTGATTCAAGCTGATAAAAAGGCTTTAATTGACCCTCCCGGCGAATCTTTTACCGAAATTTACCTTGAGCAACTAGCACAACATCTAGATTTCATATCCCTCGATTACATTGTTCTCAGTCATGTCAATCCCAACCGCAGAGCAACCTTGCGAGTATTGCTCTCTCTGGTTCCTCAAGCCACTCTCATTTGTTCTCGCCCCGCCGCCAATGCTCTCAAAACTGCCTTTCCCGAATTTGAATCACCTATTCAAGCGATGCGATCGCAGGATACTCTAAATTTAGGACAAGGACATGTTCTATCATTTATCTCCGTACCGACTCCCCGCTGGGCCGATGGACTTTGTACCTACGATGCCGCTACAAAAATACTCTACACAGACAAACTTTTTGGCGCTCATATTTGCGAAGATACCTTGTTTGATGAAGATTGGAAGGGGTTAGATGCGGAACGTCGTTACTATTTTGAATGTCTCCATGCACCCCAAGCCAAACAAGTTGAAGTAGCCTTAGATAAAATATCCCTTTTGGGAGCCAGATGTTATGCCCCAGCACACGGGCCAGTTGTCCGTTACAGCCTGAGTCGTTTTACTTATGATTACCGTCAATGGTGTCAAGGACAAAAATCTCAAGAATTGAGTGTCGCTTTACTTTATGCTTCTGCTTATGGAAATACAGCAATTGTGGCGAATGCGATCGCTCAAGGTTTAATCCAAAATGGAGTTAATGTAGAATCAATCAACTGCGAACTAGCCGATTCTGCGGAGATTAACCGCATTGTAGAAACTTGCGATGGCTTGATTATTGGCTCACCCACTTTAGGCGGACATGCACCGACTCAAATTCAAACTGCTTTAGGAATAGTTCTCTCGGTGGCAGCTAAAACTAAGTTAGCAGGGGTGTTTGGTTCCTACGGTTGGAGTGGCGAGGCAATTGATTTAATCGAAAGCAAGCTCAAAGATGCAAATTATCAACTAGGGTTTGAAACAATTCGGGTGCGTTTCAGCCCGACTCCTGAGATTCTTCAGCAATGTCAAGAAGCTGGTGCTTTCTTTGCTCAAAACTTGAAGAAAACTAAAAAGCTACGGACTTCCCGCCATATTGTCACAGAAACCCATGTAGATCGTACCGAACAAGCAGTGGGGCGGATCGTTGGTTCTCTGTGTGTTGTGACAACTCGTGATGAAGAAACTCACAAAGGGGTTTTAACTTCTTGGGTATCTCAGGCAACTTTTAACCCGCCAGGAATTATGATTGCGATCGCTAACGAGCAAAATGCAGATTTAATGCATCATCCTGGCGATAAATTTGTGCTGAATATCCTTAAAGAAGGAAGAAATGTGCGGCGCTATTTTTCTCGTCATAGCACTTTAGGGGATAATCCCTTTGCAAATCTTGCCACAAAAACTGCTCTTAATGGCTGTTTAATTTTGAATGAGGCGTTAGCCTATTTAGAATGTACAGTGCAAAATCAGCTGGAATGTGGCGATCGATGGTTAATTTATGCCGTCATCGATCGCGGTGAAGTGTTGGAAAATGATGGTGTCACGGCTTTGGAACATCGGAAATCTGGCAGCTATTATTAATCTGACTGTTCACTCTTGTGTAGAAAACCTGGCGTTGCATATTTGCGGGATGATTTTGCTAGTTTTGTGGGATGGGCATCTTGCCCGTCCCTTGTATTTCGGGGCGGGCGAGACGCCCACCCTACAAGAATCATCCCTTGATTCAGCAACGCCGAAAACCTCTTTACTTTGTAGAGCTACGGTGTACACACAAGTCTTTTAGAGTTGCAATGGCATTGTTTTGCCTGACAATGCCATTGTTTCGCCTGACAATAAACTCATTATTGATTGCACAAGCGATCGGGTTATATATTTTAATATTATCAAAAAGCTATTTCTTATTATATTAAATAATACGTTAATGTTGTTTGTACATATTTAAAAAATAAAAACTTCAAAAATGTTTATTTTTGTAAAAGATACATGGTAAAGTACCACTTATCAAAACTATAGTATATCTATAAAGTTTAAGTAGTTTGAAAATGTCAAAAAACATTTTTCAAGCGATGAGTCCTTACTTATGGCTAAGTAGTTCTTAAAATTCCAATTTTGAGATTGAGAAAAGCTGCAATTATTCTCAGCCAATGCATCGGCTGAGATATTACTATGTGAATTCTGTACAAAGTAATTTTGTGCAGCATAGATTTGCATAGTTAATCAGCAAACTCTCAGCAAACAGAGTATTTAATTCTTGAGAGCTTGCTTTAGCAAGTTAGCTTTAGCTTGTGAATAATTAGTATTCACAATAAACAGTGGTGTTTTATTTTGTGTGTGAGGAATGAGTGTGAATTACTATCAATTAATGTGTACAAAAAGAGTCAGTTGGCTGTGCTTACTTACTGCTTTAATTTCGCTGGGTGCATCTCCTGCAACTGCTCAATCAATTGCTGAAAATTCTGTAAACAATTTTGAGAGCGCAGACAAAGACAACAGTAGCGGAGTTTCAACTACTTCTAATTCTCAAGAATTTAATGCGATCGCTCAAGTAAACTCTGTCTCTCAATTATCTGATGTTAAGACAACGGATTGGGCATTTCAAGCACTGCAATCGGTAGTGGAGCGTTACGGTTGCATTGTGGGATATCCTGACAGTACTTATAAAGGAAATCGTGCCTTAAGCCGTTATGAATTTGCTGCGGGATTAAATGCTTGCTTAGATAGAATCAACGAACTTATTGCTACTAGCACTGGTGACTTAGTTAAGAAAGAAGATTTAACTACTCTCCAAAAACTTCAAGAGCAATTTGCATCTGAACTTGCAACATTGCGGGGCCGAGTAGATGCCTTAGAACCTCGTACAGCTACCTTAGAAAAGCAACAGTTTTCTACCACAACTAAGCTTAATGGCGAAGCGATTTTTTCTTTGTCCACAGCGACAGGTGGAGAACCAGGCAGCCAAGATGCTAAGTTAGCCTTCAATAATCGCGTCCGGCTCAATCTTACCAGCAGCTTTAACGGCAGCGATCTTTTGATTGTTGGACTTCAAGCTTACAACTTCAGATCGAGCGGTTCATTTTATGAAAGAGGAACCATTCAAGGCCAATTACTGCCAAATTCAAGTTTTCTTGGTGCAGGTTCAACCAAGTTAAGCTTTGAACCTCAATTTCCTGGTTTTAATCCCCAGACATTACAACCTGATGGCGGAGCAAATTCAGTTAGTCTTTACAAGCTAGCTTATGTCTTACCGTTGTCTCAGAAATTCGTTGTCTTTGCTGGAACCAATGCAGAGATTACAGATGTTTTTCCTGCAATCACTCCCTACGCCAGCGATAGTCAAGGTGCAATCTCTCGATTTGCAGGTTACAACGCTGCTGTCAGAATTACAGGAGGCACTTCTGGTACGGGTTTATTAGCGGGTGCTGGTTTCTTGTGGAATCCTTCAAAACAAGTGGGACTTGGAGTTATTTATGGTAGTGGTTCGGCTCCGATATCAGAAGATCGCGGTCTTTTGAACACACCTTTGGGAGGAGGTTTCTTTAACGGTACACAAGCAATTGCTGCCCAACTAACCCTCAAACCAATCTCAACTATTGATATCGGCATCAACTATGCACACAGCTACCACACAATTAACATTCTAGGTACAGGCTTGGGTAGCGCTGATATTGCTTCTATTCAATTTACTCCCAATGCAGCACAACTGGCGAGGTTTGGTGGTGACGCTACACTAGCAACTCTTGATGAGCCAATCACTGTAAATTCTGTGGGTGCAACGGTAACGTGGCGGTTTGCACCGAAAACATCCCTGTCACTATCAGGTGCATTGCTTTTTGCTAATCTCTTGAATGTGGATGCCTCTACAACCTACAGTAGTTGGTCGGCTGGGTTGCATTTTAGAGATATATTCCATGAAGGGAACACCGCCGCCGTCATTTTTGGACAGCCGCTTTACCGAGAATCTGTAGCGGGAGTTGCTTCTCGTCCAGAAGACGCGACTCCCTACCATTTAGAAACATTTTATAACTATCGGGTTAATGACAATATCTCCATTACCCCTGGTGTATATTTCATCTTTAGCCCGGAAGGCTTTAGTGCTAATGACACAGCAATTGTAGGCGCACTTCGCACAACTTTTACTTTCTAGAAGACTGGAGGCTGGGGATTGGAGTCACATTGAAAATATTTTTAGCCTTGTCGAACATTATTGTTCGATGAGCTTGGTTAAAGCCGTCCGTCAACGTCACCGACGAACGGCTGCTCGCTTTTTTAACATCTGGGCTGATGCCTTAACTTGACATCAACGGCAGGATGCCCACCCTAATACTCTAACTTGCTACTGCTTCAGCAGGAGCTGCCTCAGCAGCAGTTATGGGTAAATAAACACTAACTTTTTTACGAGTTTTGCCCTTTCTCTCAAACATTACAACACCGTCGATTAAGGCAAACAAAGTGTCATCGCTACCAATACCGACGTTGTTACCAGGGTGGAATTTAGTACCACGCTGACGTACGAGAATGTTGCCTGCACGTACAACTTGACCGCCATAACGTTTCACACCCAGACGTTGGGCATTAGAATCACGACCGTTGCGTGTACTACCTGTTCCTTTCTTATGAGCCATAATTTCCTCTTGTGTATCTACTTCTTTTATTATTCAGCAGCGGTTTCAACTTCTTCAGCAGCAGTGTTATCTATAACGGGGGTTTCCTTCTCCGGTTCTCCTTGGGCAGCAAACACTGCACCGTTAAGGGTGATGGAGTCAATCATAAGTCTGGTAATTTCCTGACGATGCCCCCGTTTTTTGCGGGTTTTCTTTTTCGGCTTCATTTTGTATACCAGGACTTTACGACCTCTGTAATGTCGCATTACAGTCCCTTCTACAGTCGCACCTGTTACTAATGGCTGTCCAATGGTGACTTCGCCATCGTGCTGCACAAGTAATACGGCATCTATTGTAACTTTTTCATCTGGTTCGATCGCTAGCAGTTCAATGTCGTAAAACCGCCCTGGCTCTACTCGTATTTGTTTGCCGCCAGTTTCAATAATCGCGTAGGTCATGGAATTGTCCTTGAGGTTGCCGTACAGGTAGCTGGTTTTTATCTCCTGTAGAGATGCTTTTGCCAGCCTTTGTAATATGTCTACCTGATCCGAGCAGGAATTAGACAGACAATCTAACATACTATTTTATTCATAGGCGTCAAGTCAAGCTCTAATAGGATTTTTGCGTTTGGCATTGCTGTCTAGTCAACCTGAAGATGAAAAATCAGTTAATTACTCTGTGCGATCGCTCATTTTCCAAGAGTGGGGAGAAATTAGCCAACTGTCGTCATAGGTGTAGACATAGCGCGTTGTAAACATTGCCCACTCCCACGAATCTAAATTGTATTTATAAGAAGTCAGAATAAATATTTTTTAGATAAAAATTGCTACTATCTTAGGGCTGAATCTTCCAAAAATTAACATTAGTTAGTATTAGCTGAAAACTTATACTTTTTTATCAAAATCAACATATTTTTCTTCTTTGTTTTAAGATGAAATACAAGGAATCTCATTTATAAATTATTTACAAAAGTTAGTGAATCCTCAAGAGTTAAACTATCACATTCAAACCTGATATTTCAAACAGGAGATTGATTGTCATGACACAGCAAAATGCTGCCCGACTTTTTCAAGCTGTAAAACAAGATCAAGCATTACAGCAAAGACTCAAAGCAACAGCCGATCCAGACGCCTTCATCAAGATTGCTCAAGAGCGTGGCTATGATTTCACCGCCAGAGAACTGGATAGTGAGATTAGCAAATTATCTGAAGAAGATTTAGCCGCCATTGTCAATCCAGGATGGGGAACTAGACGCCACATTTATCCTAGATAATTTCTGTTCTAGGAAAACGAAAGTATAGAAACAATTGAATTGACAAGTTTTGCTCCTCAAGGGGATACTATTGCATCCTTTCCTTTAGGAGCATTCTTGTTAAACACAAGGCTCAAATCCCTGATTTCCTAGAGAATTTAGGGATCTTACTTATTGTTTGCAAATGATTAAGTAGAGCTGTTATATCAAGTCCGGCTAATTAGTTATGATTTCCACAGTCATTGCACCCCACCCCGCTTGCGAGGCTACGGTGTATACACAAGTCTTCTAGAGTTGCGCCACAGGCTTTTGATCCCCCCAACCCCCCTTAAAAAGGAGGGCAAAAAGCTTTCAAACTCCCCCTTTTTAAGGGGGATTTAGGGGGATCTAGGGGATCTAGGACAATTTTGGTTTTCTAGAAAGTGTATGTTAAAAACCCTTTCTCTACTCTCCATCTCGCCACCTGCTTAACTCATGAGTTAGGATGACTATATTTTAATCAGGTGATATGAAAAGAATAGAAGTTGAGCAAAGAACTATTTTAATTGGTTTGGCTGGTAGCCACGGCTATGGTTTAAATCGTCCTGATTCCGACTTTGATTATCGGGGAGTATTTATTGCACCCAAAAGGTACTATTTGGGATTCGATCGGATAGAACAAAAAGATACTGGTTGGGATGAACCAGGAATATTTCCATTCGTTGATGGTAACAAAGACACAGTTATATATGAATTAAGAAAAATCCTCCAGTTATTAGCTGGCGCTAACCCCAATGTTTTAGAATTGCTCTGGTTAAATAACTATCCTTTTTTAAGCGCAGTCGGACAGCATTTAATCGATCGTAAACAGTTATTTTTGAGCAAGAAGGTAAAACATACTTACACTGGTTATGCTTTTGCCCAAATCAAAAAGATGGAAACTCATCGGAAGTGGTTGTTAAAGCCACCGCAAAAAAAACCGATACCATCTGACTTCGCTATAGAAGACGAAGCACCCCTTAGCAAAGATGAGCTAAATGCTTTTCTGGAGTATCTTTATAACTTAATCAGAGGACGGATTGAGTTTTTAGAAGAAGCGGAACAATTATATCAATTGCTGACAGCAGATATTGATTTTAAAGGAGTGTTAAAACAATATACTTTACCTGATGAAACTTTGGAATATACCCAAAAGTTAACCAATAGCCGTAAAGATTTTATTCGTCTGCTTCAGAAAAGCCAAAGCTATCAAATAGCTTTAAGAGAATGGAAGGCTTACTTATCTTGGCAGGAAAATAGAAATCCGGCTAGGGCCGAAATGGAAAGAAAGTCAGGTTTTGACCTCAAACATGGAATGCACTGCATTAGATTGTTACGCAGTGGAGTAGAAATATTGCGGCGAGGTGAAGTGATTGTAGATAGGAGAATAGCTGGTGATTTTGAGGATTTAAAAGCTATTTTAAAAGGTGAGTATTCTTATGAGCAGGTGATGAAAATAGCAGAAGATTTGGTCGCTGAAATGGAAGTTGTTTGCGAACAATCTGCCCTACCTCATAAACCTGATTTGGAGCAAATTAATGAGTTGTGTATGGAATTGGTGGAAATGCAGAATTGGTGATTCAAAAAGTTAGGAGTTAGGAGTTAGGAGTTTCTAATTAATTTTTCACTCATAACTCCTAACTCCTAACTAAATTTTAAAGAGCGTACATTAAATCAGCAAAACCATAGAGGCTGATGATGAGTAATAGGGATGCTGTTAGTTGGGTAATTCGCGTCTGGGGTGAGGGGGCGATCGCTTCCCGCACTAAGATGGAAATAGATGCCCCAACTACTAAGCTCAAGCCTAAGATCAAATAGGGCATATCGGGTAAAATACTGGCTATTGCCAGCATGGCGATCGCTAATAAGAGCATCAATAATTCTACAAACCTAGGCGGGTTGTATTGGCTAGATAGAACAAAGCTGTTGAACCAAAAAGACCAAAATCTCATATTTCAGTACTGAGTTAGGAGTTAGGAGTTAGGAGTTATATATAGTCAGTGCTGAGTGAGGAATTAAATAAAATTGTGAGATATGAAGCAGCTTTCCATTCAAAACTCTTAACTATTAATTCTTCACTGGAGGCGGAGCATTTCCGGCTCCGCTCCTAACTTTTAACCCCTAGCTCCTAATTTTTGACCTGTGCCGTTCTTTTGTGCAGTATCACTTTCTGGTAGTTCGACGCCAAAGACGCGGCTAAAAACTTTGGCGACTTTGTAGCCAGAATCAATCGATTCTAAAGGGTCTTTCCGCAGTCTGTGACGCAAACATAGCGTAATTACGCGGTGGATATCATCAACTGTAACTTCAGTGCGTCCTTCATAAGCTGTTAAGGCTTTGGCGGCGCGGTTACTAACAATGTCACCCCGCAAACCATCTACATCCAGTTCTGAGCAGACTTCAGAAATTTTCACCCGCAGATCGTAGTCAATTTTCACTTCTGGCAAAAGCTCTTGAGCATTGACAATTTGCTGTTGTAATGCTTCTTGCTGGGGTTTGTAATTTTCGAGAAATACTGGCGGGTTTTGGTCAAAATCCGCCCGTTGTTCCACGATTTGCACCCGCAAAGCTGGTTCTTTGACTGTGTGAATTTCTGCGTGCATCCCAAAGCGATCGAGTAATTGGGGGCGTAGTTCGCCTTCTTCTGGGTTTCCAGAACCCACAAGCACGAAACGCGCTGGGTGACGAATAGAAATACCTTCTCTTTCTACAGTGTTCCATCCACTAGCAGCGGAGTCGAGTAACACGTCTACAAGGTGGTCATCTAGTAAGTTGACTTCATCCACATAGAGAATGCCTCGGTTAGCCTTTGCCAGCAGTCCCGGTTCAAAAGCTTTGACACCTTCAGATAAAGCTTTCTCGATGTCGATTGTGCCACAAACTCGGTCTTCTGTAGCTCCTAGCGGCAGGTCTACCATTTGGACTTTTTTGTGAGCTACGGGAATTTCCGCCCCTTGTTCTAACAGTTGGCGGACTTCATCGCTCATCAAGTCGGGGTCGCTAGGATCGCTACTGAATGGGTCATTAGCAACCACAGAAATTTCTGGTAGCAGATCCGCCAGCGCCCGGATAGTTGTGGATTTCCCGGTGCCGCGATCGCCCATAATCATTACACCCCCAATTTTGGGGTCAATCACGTTCAATAGCAGCGCCAGTTTCATTTCTTCCTGGCCCACAATTGCCGTAAAAGGAAATACTACGCGACGCGCACTTGCCGTGGATTGAGCAGTTGGACTCACTAAATTACCTTAACAATATTTTTCTTATTACAGTTCTTTATTGTGACACAGGTAGGGCATGGGGGAATGTGAAGATCGGGGGCGGGGGAGCGGGGGAGCAGGGGAGAAGTTGCAGTAAGTCTTTCACCTCTGCCCCTCTGCCTCTTTTAAATGCCCCATTCCCCATACCAATATCTATTGGGCACAAATGCTTATTAGCTGCGTCAACTATCTTAATTTGTCTGTTTTAGTTTTTTTGGTGCAAAAGTTCCATAAGTAGAGAACGAATAACTACCAACTCATCAATTCTGTACTAAGCATAAATACTTGTAGACTATATGGTTAGTAGATTCAATCGTAAAAACGAGCAATGGCGTGTGTGGGTAGCTAATGCATCATTCAAATTTATGAAATCATCTTTTATTGTCCAAAGTTGGCGGCGATTACTCAAGTCTTTTTTTCCGATTCTTATTTTAATATCGTTTCTTACTGTATTGTTGGTGGACAGTTTCACCCCTGCGATCACCTTCGGTGGGCGCTTCAGCGCCATCGCACAGATACCCCGTCAGGAAATTCGCGGGGTTTGGATGACCACTAATGATTTTGACACCCTCAAAAATCGCGACAAAGTGCAGGATGCAGTGAGTCAACTGCGGCGGATGAACTTCAACACAATCTATCCTGTGGTGTGGAATTCTGGCTATGTGATGTATCCTAGTGCCCTAGCACAACGTGCAGGTATTCAACCTTTTGTCTACAAAGGTTCAGATGGACATGATATTCTGGCAGACCTCATTATCCAAGCCCATCGCAAAGGATTGCTGGTGATTCCCTGGTTTGAGTTTGGTTTCATGGCTCCCCCAACCTCAGAACTAGCAATGAATTACCCGGATTGGTTCACACAAAAGCGGGATGGTAGCCAAACTTCAAACAGTGCGGCTGGTGAGGTGATGTGGCTCAATCCGTTCCATCCAAAAGTGCAACAATTCATCACCAATTTAGTGCTGGAGACTGTTACCCAATATGATGCCGATGGCATTCAGTTTGACGATCATATGAGTTTGCCTCACGAATTTGGCTACGACCAATATACAGTTGCTTTGTACACCAAAGAAACCAAAAATGCTCCCCCAAAGAATCCCCAAGATACGGCATGGGTAAAGTGGCGGGCAGATAAGATTACGGCGTTCATGGTAAAACTTAACCAAGCTGTGAAGCAGAGAAAACCCCAGGCGATTTTCTCTGTTTCTCCTAATTACTATGATTTTGCTTACAAATTTCACCTGCAAGATTGGCTAGGTTGGATGCGACAAAATATTGTGGACGAGTTAATTGTGCAAATTTATCGTCCGGATATAAAAAGTTTTGTGGCAAATATTTCCCGCGCAGAAATTCAAGAAGCGCAACAAAGAATTCCAACTGGAGTTGGCATTATGACAGGGTTACGAAATAACCCAGTTCCCATACAGCAAATCAAGTCTCAGGTGCGGGCTGCCCAAGAACGCGGTCTAGGCGTAACCTTCTTTTATTATGAAAGTCTTTGGAACGATGCTCTAGAATCTTTAACTGAGCGACAAGCTGGATTTGAAAATCTTTTTCCATCTCCTGCACTCCGTGCCAGAGTTGAATAACTTTTCTGTTTAAGATGATGCTAATGAGTTCGTAGTAAGCACTAAAGTGCTTCTTTTTTAAGCACTAAAGTGCTTACTACAAACTCTTCATTACTAACTTGATATAACTTCCTACTTCCCACTCCCTACTCCTAACTCAGCATGACAATCTTCTACCGAAGTACGTTGTCGCATAGCACTAACTAAAGTCTCGTAGCTAGACCAATTTTCTTGCAGTAGAGTTTTTGCCTGGAGAGCATGAAACCGCATTTTCTGCTGATAAACTGACTCAGAAAAGCCTAACATTGTCAAAACTCCTATCAGCTTGCTTTTATCATCAGTTCCACCCTCAGCATTATCAAAAACCAGGGTTTCAGCAGCAATACCCGCCATCCAAACAGTGCAGTAGCGGTCTAGCATTTGGGCGCTGATTTTACCCACTTCTAGTTGAGATGCTAATTCGCCATCATCAAAGCTGACACCGCCTTGGCCAGGTTGCCCCTGTTTCCAGGCTTCCCAAGCGCTGAGTGTGTAGCCAGTAACGGGAATACCCAATAGGTAAGCAACCAAAAAATGTCCTGCTTCGTGGTGGACGATGCGATCGCGATGTTCTTTTGAAAAACCAGCAATCCAATCTACAAAGATAGTACCACCCTTGCCTTGCAAGCTGAAGCTATCTAATGTCGCGATGCCTAAGATGGTGAAGGTAGCAAGTGCTGGTACTGCCGGAGATAAGTTGAAGAATGGCCCCACCAGTACCGATAGGGTCATGAGAAAGATAGATATTGCAACTAAATTTAGGCTAGTTTGGCTCATTGAGAGTTTTCTGAGAATCTGCTTAATCTTTCTTTATTATGAGGCGAGCGCACGGCTTTTGTATCAAGCGAGTTGTAGCGATGGGCAAAAAGTGCTTTGTAAGCCCGCCAATTTAGGTGGGAAAATTCCTGCGATCGCCCTAACTGCTTACGCCGCATAAACGACCCAAAAACAGGTTTTTACAGCCGGATTTCAACTCCATATCGCTAAACCAGCCGATCCTGCCAAACTAGTTGCTGCGATCGCAACCCTTGTTAAGAATTGACCTTTTATCAAGTTTGAAGCACGCAGACTAAGTAAATAGGTGAGAATAATTCAAACTATATTAACTAATGTAAAAAATATTAAAATTAGTTTGTAGTGAGGGCTGAAGCCCTCACTACAAACCTTTAATTATTTATGCCATCCTACTTAAGTGGATTGTATAGTAGGGGTGTAAAGACGTTAACCTAGTTCTACACTTGTCACAGCAAAGATGCGATAAATAGGTAAACTAGGAATTTCTTTAGTGTACATTCGAGCAGTTTGAGAGACTGGTTGCAATTGGTAACGTTGAACTAGGTCAATCGCTTGTAGATTTGCATCCGGCACATCAAAAAACACTGGAGCATGAGGATTTTGTGCAAGTAAGGCTTGAAATAATGCTTCAGCAATTTGTTCATCATTAGCAAACAGTGGCCCAACCCTAAAACCTGTATGGGCAGATCGGATAACTCCGTAACCAGCAAGATATCCATTTTTGAGAAACCCGAAAGCAGTACTTTCTGGCTGTTCAATCCAATGTTGCAGAAACAGCGATCGCTTAGAAGGAAAAAGTTGGCGATCGTAAGCTACCAATTCTTCAAAAGGCACTGTTTTCAGATCCACGATCCCAGCAGGCACAACACCACCACCCACCCCTTGATAACGAATATGGTTATAAGCGATTTGGAAACCAGACTTTTTGTAGTTATCTTGTTGAGCTACTGCACCATCCAAGCCGATGTTACGATCAGCACCCAGATATTCAATTGCTGTCTTCCAAATTTTTATACCCAACCCCTGCCCACGAAACTGGGGTTTCACAACGTAAAAACCTATAACGGCAAAGTGTGGATCGTAAGCAACAGCAGAAATGCACCCCACCGGCTCACCATTCAACTCACCCAAGAAAAAACCGCTCTCGTCAGTTTGATAAAAAGATTGAGCATCATACTTTCCTGGATTCCAACCTTCGGTTGCTGCCCAAGTAATTGCCAAATCAATTTCCGACCTGTTCATTTTGCGGACGATGAAGTTGTCAGTGTTCATAATATCTTCTTACTGCTAGACTGTTAACTATTTAACTTTGCTTTTGCAAACTGACTGAGAACTCTTTATATTACTTTTTTGTATAGCTGCGACTTCAGTCGCTTGAGCATCATTTACTCAAATACTACTGTTCTATTACCATATACTAATACACGATTTTGTAAGTGCGATCGCACCGCTCTTGCTAATACAACTCTCTCTAAATCTTTGCCTTTTCTCACCAAATCATCAACCTCATCACGGTGACTAACTCGCACCACATCCTGTTCAATAATTGGGCCTGCATCTAAATCAGCAGTGGCATAATGCGCCGTTGCACCAATAATTTTTACACCCCGTTCAAAAGCTCGGTGATAAGGGTTTGCTCCGATAAATGCTGGTAAAAATGAGTGGTGTATATTAATAATTTGCGGAAATTGATTAATAAAATCTGCACTAACAATCTGCATATATTTTGCCAAGACAACTAAATTTATGTTGTACTTGCGTAATAATTCTAATTGTTGGGTTTCTTGTTCTGCTTTATTATCTTTATTGATGGGAATGTGCTGAAAGTCGATATTAAACTGCTCTGCAACTTCCTTTAAATTAGAATGGTTACTAATAATTAAAGGAATTTCAGCAACAAATTCTTTAGCGCGTTGTCGCCAAATCAAATCAAATAGACAATGGTCTTGCCGACTTACCCAAATAGCAATGCGTGGTATTGTATCAGAAAAACGTAATTCCCACTTAGCGCCTAAAGGTTGTGCGATCGCATTAAATGCAGGGGCAATAAATTCTCGTGGTAAATTGAACCCATCTAGTTGCCATTCAATACGCGTGAGAAATAACCCAGCAGCAAAATCTGTGTGCTGATCTGCATGGATAATATTACCACCGTTAGAATAGATGAAATTGGCAAATTTCGCTACTAGTCCTCTTCGATCGGGGCAGGAAATCAGCAATGTTGCTGTCGGATTTGTCATGGTAACTTAGAAAAACTAGTGAGATTTGAAGTAGAGTAGCACAGATGAGACTTCTTGCAGAAGTCGGGAAAAGGGGAAGGGGAAAGGGGGAAAGGTTTGGTATTTTCCTTTTCCCCTTTAACCTTTAACCTTTAACCTTTAACCTTTAACCTTTAACCTTTAACCTTTTCCCACCTCTTGGAAAAAGCACTTTTGCAAGAGGTCTATGTGCTAACCCATTATGCGTTACCGAAACATACCACAGAAACCGTAATTGCTTATTTACTATTTGTCGGAGTTGGTAAAGGGGTGCTGAGTCCAGGTAGCTTCTGACTATTATCTACAGGTTGTTTCCACTCTGATAGTTCCCGATTTACGGCATTTGCAAAATCTGTAGATACTAACAGCACATTTATATTACCATCAGGTTTCGTCGCAGAGTCGGCTTGAGCATATAAGAAACGACCGTTAAAGTTAGATTTACCCAAAATTAACTGATGGTTTTGTCGGTTTTTCAGGGTGATATTAATAGTTGCTTGGGGTGGATCTAAGGCAAATTCTCCAAGCTGTTTTGCTGGAGTTGATAAAGTGCGATCGCTATTACCTTTGACCAACAAATCCATTAAATAAGAAACAATAGCGTCATTTGCTGGGCCCGATATCGGAGATTTGATTAACCACTTGGTCTTAATAGATGATTCAGGGTTACGTTCCAGATTCAGGGTGAGTTTTTTTGTCTTTACTGTTAAGGACTGCACATCATCTTCACCAAAAGAGAAAATTTTCTGCTTTTGCTCCTTAATTTCTTCTCGCACAGTTGCACCCCGAATTTCATAGAAGTAAACAAAACTACCTAAACCCAGCGCTAGCAGTATCAAAATTAAAGTCGTTCGTGGCAATTTCATTTTTTAATCATTTGTCATTTGTCATTCGTCATTGGGCATAGAAAAAACTCTTCTCCAGTCTCTACTTGTAACTCCTAACTCCTAACTCCTAACTCCTAACTCCTAACTCCTAACTCCTAACTC
>NZ_CAWUDN010000100.1:0-29691 GCF_963920915.1 Nostoc sp. PCC 9305 | reverse complement strand
GGGGATCTAAACGCTGTGAGGCAACTCTCAAAGACTTGTGTATACACCGTAGCCGACACGGAGAGGGGAGCAAAAAGCTTAATTTTTCGTTTCTCCTCCCTTTCCGTTTCGGAGAGGAGGCTGGGAGGGAGAGGTTCATCGAACTCACGTGATACGTAGGCGTAGCCCGCTCCTCGACATGGTTCGACTCCGGCTCTATCGAGCGACTTGTACTGAGCGTAGTCCAAGTAAGCCAAGATACTCACCAGCCGCTCAAGGCATCGCTAGGCTTTAACCCTTAATGCGTCCTGGTTTGGTTGTGACAAATACTTCAAAGTTCCCACTCAAAAAAATAAATCGCTGTCTGTAGAAGAATGTTCATCTATCTTGCAGACAGCGATCGCAAAACGCTCAACTTATTTGCTCTACGCTAATGCCGCTACTGTCTCTAGTAAGCCTTGAAACAACCTCAAGCCATCACTACCCCCTAACATTGCGTCTGATGCCCTTTCTGGGTGCGGCATCATTCCCAACACATTGCCCCGGCGATCGCTAATCCCGGCGATGTTGTTCAGTGAACCGTTGGGATTTTCCCCTTCATAGCGAAATATGACTTGCCCGTTATCTTCAATTTCTGCGAGAGTGGCTGCGTCAGCGTAGAATCGTCCCTCTCCGTGGGCAATCGGCAAAGCGATCGTTTCACCAGTTGTATAAGCTTGCGTCCATAGATTAGTACGTTCAACTTTCAAGGGGACGCGATCGCAAATAAAATGTAAATCCCGATTTCTGGTTAACACCCCTGGTAAAAGTCCAGCTTCCGTTAATACCTGAAAGCCGTTGCAAATACCGAGGACAAACTTACCCTTTTGAGCGTGTTCTACAACCTGCTGCATCACGGGTGAAAAACGGGCGATCGCACCACAGCGCAGATAATCCCCGTAACTAAAGCCACCAGGAATAATCACGACATCCAAATCAGCAATATCTGTTTCTTGATGCCAAACCATGCGCGTTGGTTGCCCCAGTAAATCTCTGGTTACATAAGCAACATCGCGATCGCAATTAGAACCGGGAAAAACAACAACACCGAATTTCATGATTAGTTAGGGGAGTGGGGAGCGGGGAAGGGGGAGCGGGGAAGGGGGAATGGGGAATGGGGAATAGGGAATGGGGAATAGGGAATGGGGAATGGGGAATAGGGAATAGGGAATAGGGAATAGGGAATAGGGTAATTGTTTATCTCCCCCTTGCCCCTTCCCCATTCCCCCTTGCCCCTCTGCCTCTTATGCCTAATCCCTAAAATACCCCGGTTTGAGTTTCGACCTCAATTAATTCAAAGCGGTAATTTTCAATTACGGGATTTGATAACATTTGGTCACAAATGGTATCAAGGTCTTTACGCGCTTTCTTCTCTTCAGTTGAGGTGATAGTGAGTTCAATGTACTTGCCGATCCGCACCTGGTCAACGTTATCGTATCCCAGTTGCTTAAGACCGGATTGTACTGCCACACCGGCGGGGTCTAAAACTGAAGGACGAAGGGTCACGAAAATTTTGGCTAGATACTTGGTTTGCACGGGCTTTTGCTGAATGCTGCGATCGCTATACTATAACTTTCTGTTCCAACTGAGTGAAAATAAGATTACGAAGCGTTTAAAGTTAATCGATCGATTAGCTCATCTAACAGCTTCAAACTACAGTGGCATACTTAAATAATTGTCTATGAGAGCTATACGCACCCGCAGTCAAGAGCGTATTTTCAACCTACTGAAAGATATCAAAAAAGGCATTTCCGCCCAAGATATTTACGTACAACTACGTAATACAAATCAGAGTATGGGTTTAGCAACAGTTTACCGTTCTCTAGATGCCTTAAAACTAGAAGGCATAGTACAAGTGCGGAATTTGGCTAATGGTGAAGCCCTCTATAGCCTAGCACAACAAGATAAACACCACCTTACTTGCTTGCAATGTGGTATCTCAATTCCGATTAATCAATGCCCAGTTCATGACTTAGAAAACCAGTTAGAATCCAGCCATAAATTTAAAGTTTTTTACCACACCCTAGAGTTTTTTGGGTTGTGCAGTCAATGCCAAGTAAATCAAGGTACTGAGATTGGTCAATAATCAAACCAATGTCATAAATGCACGTACAGAAGAATGTCGTTGATTTATTTAGATATAAGCGTTATTGCTCCTTGGTATTGGAGAGAAACTGCTTTATTCAACAGGACTTACGCAAAATCATGAAAAAACGAACCACAGAGGGCACAGAGGACACGGAGAAATAAGAGTTTCAGAAAGCTCTTGCGTAAGTCCTGTTCAAATAAAACTCAACCAACTAAATACATCTGTAACTGTTAATTGCCAATTTTCCAAAATACTCAAAACGAGTAAGATATCTTGCTGTTCTTTTAATTCTGGTAATTTATTGGGTTCAAAAATCATGATGGATTCATCAGCAGAATCGAGCAACCAACCTAGCTTTGCTCCATTTTGAATAGAAAAAGTAATTTTGCTGATGACTCGGTTAGGCGATTGTTCTGGTGAGAGAATTTCAATTATCCAATCTGGGGGAATCTCAAATTTATTTGTAATTTTTCCATTAGGAAGCAATGGAATTCTTTGCCATTCAAACACAGCAATATCTGGTACTATGGAACGGTCAGATTAAATATTAGGCGATCGCAATAATAGCGTTGATGACCTGTTCTGGGTTAATTATCATTAGTCATTGGGCATTGGGCATTGGAAAAAGACAAAGAGACAAGTTTCTTCCTTGTCTCTTTGTCCCCACTCTCTATTTTTACTTCTAACTAGGGCGGTTATTTTCTAATCCTGGGATTTGCTTGGAAAACAACTCGTTAGAGTCAATTTGACCATTTGAGATAACGGAACGCATACCCTCAAAAGCAGCAGGAATAGTACGCGGATCTATAAATAATACCTTGCTGCTATCGCTTCTACCAATTGTTGCGCCCATATCTAAATAACCCAAGGCAAACAGAACTTCCACTGCTTTATTGGCATTAGGATTTGTTTGGAGTTTTTGGGCAATAATTTCTGCTGATTCTGCGATCGCTTGGGCTTTCAAAACTTGTTGCTGACGTTCTGCTTGAGCTTTCAGAACAAGCGACTTTTGTTCGGCTTCTGCTTGCAGAATTGTCGATTTTTGACGAGCTTCCGCATCCAATATTTGCGCCTCAGCTTTACCTCTAGCGCTATTGACAGCAGCTTCGCGTTCGCCCTCAGAAGTTAAAATTGCTGCCCGTTTGCGTCGTTCTGCCGACATTTGTAATTCCATCGATTCTCGCACTGCCTGAGACGGAATAATATCTCGCAGTTCTACCCGTGTCACTTTCACACCCCAAGGATCGGTAGCAACATCCAAATCCTGTAATAAAAGCTCACTAATATGGGAACGAGCAGTAAAGGTTTGATCCAACTCTAGTTGTCCCATTTCGGCGCGAATTTGAGTCAGCACCATATTTATCATTGCCGACTGGAGATTTTCTACCTTATACCAGGCTTTTTCCATATCCACGATGCGCCAGTAAAACACCGCATCTACTTCAATGCCAACGTTGTCACGAGTGATGCACTGTTGAGGAGGAATATCTAAGACTTTTTCTTTGATAGTTTCTCGGTAAACAACTTTATCTAGGAAAGGAACAACAAAATTTAGTCCTGGTTCCAGTTTTTTGTTATAACTACCCAATCTTTCAACCAAAGCTTGATTGCCCTGATTGATGACTTTTACCGAACCTGCCACAGCAGAACCACCAAGAGCTAAAAATACTAGTAAAAAAAACTGTTCCATTGTGAATCTCCTAATTTTAAATATGTAAAGAGGGAGCAGGGGAGAAGTTGCAGTGAATTTTTCTCCTCTGCCCCTCTGCCCCTCTGCCTCTTCTCCATGCCCAATGCCCATCAACTAAGAATTCAACAGATTTTCCGGTACAACAATCAAAGTAGTACCTTCCCTCCTAACCACATAAACTCTTTGATGCGGTGGTATGGTAAATTTGTCATCGTCACATCTTGCTTGCCAAGAATTTCCCTCATACCGCACCCGCCCTGTTTTTCCAGGCAGAATTTCTGTTAAGGTTTCAGCTATGACTGCATCCCGAATTTTTGATTTGCGTTGTCTTGGTTGCAAAAACCGACGAGAAAGCACGATTAATACTGTGGAAAGCAAGAGCCAAACCACAATTTGCAACCATACACTTCCCATACCCACTCCAGACAGCAGCGCCACCACAAAAGCGCTAACTCCCATCATGAAGGCGACAAACGCCGATGGTAAAAACAGTTCAGTTAAACACAGAACTGCTCCTGCCAGAAGCCAGATTAAGGTAAAACTTGGCATAGCGCCATCCTAGTCTCTACATTGACGTAAATGCATTTCTACGATTAGATACAGCCAGACGTAAGTTATTTACAGAAAACAAAACTGGGTATTTCTACCAATAATTTTGATTAATTTCAGTAACAAGGTGTAGCTAGCGGTACACAAGTCCAGTTTATTCTAGCCTTCAATTCATTGCCAGCTAAAGTTAATCGAAGTTTATGTATAAAGAAGAATTCAGAACTCAGGAGTCAGGAGCCAGTATAAATTCTGTAGACTCTTTGATAGCGCAAAAAGCGCAAAATAAATATTAGATATTACGACTCTCAAACTCTATCCCTTTTTGGGTAGAGTATTCTAAATTCTGACTCCTAAATTCTGACTCCTAAATTCTGACTCCTGAATTCTGACTCCTGACTTCTGACTCCTGAATTCTGACTCCTGAATTCTGACTCCTGAATTCTGACTCCTGACTTCTGACTCCTATATTTATGATTTCTACTCAACTGATAATTTTTTGTATAAATCCACGCTGTAATAGCCCTATTAATCCTATGGGAGATAATGTTTGTGCCAGTTGCCAAACTCCTTTAGTTCACCGCTATCTTTGGGCGACTGGCTCATTGTCTGCTTACATCCCAGCAGGCACAAAGGTAGCAGATAGGTATGAGGTAATTAAACAACAGATTTGGCTGGATACTCAACCGGGGCTGCCGCCAGATGTACCTGAAGAATTGCCAACCGAAGTAATTCCTTATTTACAATTATATCAAGAGCGGTTGCATCTGCCCCAGGCTTATGGGTTTGTTAGTAATCTTGAGCAAGATACAACTGATATCCTCTTATTGGAAAATGCGCCGATAGATAAGACAGGAAATATCTATCCAACTATTGTTGAGGCTTGGGAGGAAGCCACGGCAGTACGACAAGTTTATTGGTTGTGGCAAATTCTCCAACTTTGGACACCTCTAGCAGAATTGGGATTTAGCCACAGTTTACTAGTAATAGAGAACTTGAGAGTCGAAGGTTGGTGTGTGAGACTTTTGGAACTCTACCAAACACCAAATGATGAAAAGTTGAGTTTACAAAATCTGGGGGAGTGTTGGCAGTTTTGGGTGGCTTCTGCAAAAGCATCAGTAGCCAAGGGGTTACAGAACATTGTCCAGGATATGTGTGAAACTGAGATTGAGTTAGAGGAAATTAATATTCAACTCAATAATTTACTACTAGCAGCTGCGGCAGAATTACCATTAGTTTTAAAGGTGGCAGGCTCTACAGATATTGGCCCAATGATGGCGCAAAATGAAGATGCTTGCTATCCCAATAGTTTGAGTGATTTAGATGAACCTTTATTGCGCCACTTGTCGATTGTTTGCGATGGCATTGGCGGGCATGAAGGCGGTGAGGTTGCGAGTCAGTTGGCAGTGCAGTCTGTAAAGTTACAAATTCGCGCTTTACTAACTGAGGTGACAGAACAAACTGCACTTTTTCCACCTAAGTTGTTGCAGGAACAATTAGAAGCAAGCTTACGGGTGGTAAATAATGTAATTTGTGCCCGCAATAACGAACAAAAACGCCAGGGCAAAGAACGCATGGCTACAACTATTGTCATGGCGTTGCAAGTGCCACAACGAGTCCAGACAAGTACTGGGTGGCAATCAAATAATACCCATGAGCTTTATTTGGCTAATGTTGGCGATAGCCGTGCCTATTGGATTACTCACAATTATTGTCAGCAACTAACAGTAGATGATGATGTGGCAACGCGAGAGGTACGCTTGGCTAAAAGCTTGTATCGAAAAGCACTTTTTAGACCAGATGCGAGTGCCTTAACTCAAGCATTGGGGACAAGAGATTCAGAATCTTTGCGTCTCAAGGTTCAGCGATTTATTCTGGAAGAAGATGGCATTTTGCTGCTGTGTTCTGATGGTTTAAGCGATCGTAACTGGGTGGAACATTCTTGGCAGGATTATGCAATACCCGTGTTAACAGGGCAAATGACAGTTGAAGATGCTGTCCGCAATTGGATTAACTTGGCAAACGAAAAAAATGGGCGTGATAATACTTCGGTTGTTCTCACTTATTGTCGTGTCTCTCCAGAATACTTAGTACCTGTGACTCCGGCGTTGCCAGAAGAGATTATAGAAGCAGAAATACAGGAAGAGGAATTAGAGGAACTAAAAGAACTAGAGGAACTAGAAGAACCAACTTCTTTTACAGAAAGTTCGCAAGCTTTGCTAGATTTGGATCTAAATTTGGATTTAGATTTGGATCTTTCAGAGGAACCACCTCTTAACCCAGAAATTCCACCAACTTTAATTACAAAACCGAAGTGGGATAAACGTTTAGTAATGCTGGGGGGAGTGTTGGCGTTACTTGTGGGGGGTACAAGTCTGGGATTATTTGCTTGGTGGCAAATTAATCCTCAAGGATTCCAGCAGATGTGTCGGCAACTTCCCCAAAAAGTGCAGTCAGTGTGTCCGATTGGGAAATAGGTTATACCGAAAAATTCTAATGTTGATGAGAAATATTGCAGTATTGATAATGAATATTGTAATGTTGATGAGAAATATTGTAATATTTGGGAGAAACATTGCAATGTTGATGAGGAATATTGCAATATTTGGGAGAAACATTGCAATGTTAATGAGGAATATTGCAATGTTGACAA
Organism: Nostoc sp. PCC 9305; assembly: GCF_963920915.1. Lineage (NCBI taxonomy): Bacteria > Bacillati > Cyanobacteriota > Cyanophyceae > Nostocales > Nostocaceae > Nostoc > Nostoc sp. PCC 9305. The sequence goes on along the minus strand of NZ_CAWUDN010000100.1, from coordinate 22,695 downwards.
GAACTACTTGTATATTCAGAGTGATGGAAAAGAAAGTTGCGATCGCTAGCGAAAACTCCTTTAAAACCTCGTTTCTAGCCTCTGGCAAGATCAAACTCCCAATTACCGAGACGAGCAACTCGCTGAGATTCTTCTAATAAGGCTTCACTCTTGCGTAGTGTTTCTTCAGTACATTTGAGATCGGTAGCGTCCAAATCTCCATTAGGTGGGTAGTGCCACAAGTAACAATAAATATTGCAAATATTTATTAGGACTTACGCAAAAACTCTCTCAAACTCTCTTCCTCCGTGACCTCTGCGTCCTCTGTGGTTCGTTTTTCCTTACCTTTGCGTAAGTCCTAATTTATAATACTAAAATTTAATCTACAATTAAGTATCTTGCCGCTACAGGTATCGCGGTTACTTTATCATAATTGGCTCATCCGTTAGCGGCAAAGGTTCTAAGCTGTTCCACATTTAAATTGCATAATTACGGCGGGCAAGATGCCATTGGTGTCAACTTAACGTGAAACCGCTTGTCCGCCGGGAATTGAAATTCCCGTCTCATAGCTAAAGTCATCTGAAGATGACTAAATATCGCCAAAAATCTCCAGTCTACTTCAGTAGACTTAAACCTATTAGCCCGGAAATTTATTTCCGGGCGGGCATAGAAGCCAACAGTTAAGCTATTTCCAGCTTAAGTTGACACCAATGGCAAGATGCCCACCCCACAAGAGTTATATAAATTTTAGATATGCAAACTAGATGTGGTTTAGCTTATCTTTGCCAAGTAGTCATAGAAAAGTCACCGTATTCTTGCTTACAACGCTCAATTATCTGGCAAAAATCGGGACATGATATTAGAGACTGACAAAAAATAAATTATCGCAAATTATTTTTATATTTAATGATTGCAACACATCCTTGGCTAAAGACGCGATGAATCGCGTCTCTACAACTGGTCTATTTGTCCCATTCTTTTTTCAAATTGGGATTATATGGCTTTTTGTGTGGGTCGGAGCTTTCCTTCTCTACCAGAGGCTACGCGATCGCTTGAAAGCTGCCATTCATAAAATTATCATCAGGCAGCAGTTGTCTTTGCATTCACTCATCTCCCTCTTAGGAGGCTTTGGGTTTGACGAACTTGAGGGTCATGCGATCGCTCTCTCCAATGGTGAGGTAGCGTTCCCTGTCTTTTTCACCTTGGCTCAAGGTTGGAGGTAGTGTCCAAACTCCGCCCGGATAGTCTTTGGTATCTTTTGCGTTGGCATTAATCTCTGATTTACCCGCCAATTTGAAGCCAGCCTTCTCCACAGCAGCAATTACCCCATCTTCAGACATATAGCCTGTTTTGATACTCTCTTCTAAAGAAGTCCCCCCAAGGGCGCGGTGTTCTTCCACTCCTAAAATGCCCCCTGGCTTCAATGCTTTGTAAGCCGCCGCGTAAACCTGCTCGGCATAGCCAGCTTTCACCCAGTTATGAATATTGCGGAAGGTAACAACTATGTCCACAGAGTTTTCTGGGGCTAGGGTAAGTTCATTTGGGGGATTGATTTGGGCTACTTTGACCTTACCAAAAATTTCTGGATTAGCTGCTAGTTTCTCTTGCAAGGCCAAAGCAGGTTTACTTGTGCTAGAAGCCGAGTTAGTAACTATGAGTTGTCCCTTTGCTGCTAGAAATGGGGCTAATATCTCAGTATACCAGCCGCTTCCTGGCCACAATTCAACCACCGTCATATTTGGGCGCAGACCGAAGAATTCGAGAGTCTGGGCTGGGTGGCGGTACTTGTCTCGAAGGCGATTTTGCTCTGAACGATGACTACTAGTTAGTATGGTTTGGAGTGTGGTTGTGCCGTTGAATGTCGCTTTTTCGCTCTCGTTGGCTAGAACACTGGGGGATATTACAGATGCCAATACAAGGAAAGCTAGAGTCAGGGCTTTCAGTAAACCTTGACGGGGGATGAGATTTTGTAAAAATTTCATAGCTGTTATTTTGATTTTCCCTTTCAGCATAAGAGTTAATAGCAACAGCAAACCCTTTGGGTATAAGAGATGAGTTAATTACGCAATTAAGCCAATATATTCGTGAATGTAACTATCAAGTTAAAAAACATCAAGCTCAAGAGGAAGCAAAACGCTTAATTGAGCATATTACAGAACGCTGTGGTTTATTAAACGAACATTGTGCGTAACTCTGCTGCTCTTGCATTGGGCAACTTGGGCAAAAACTCCAGCAATGTTACTGCTACTGTCGCCGAATGGATTTCACAACACCAGGATTCAAAATATGTAGGCAGTGGAATTTGGTAGTAACAGAAGAATATTTGTTTTTTCACTGAAAGTCCTTAAAGAGTGCTGAGTATTCAGCACTCTGTTGGTCAAGTAAAGCATTCACATCCAGTTAAAAATCGAAGGTTGTGCGGAGCACACCCACATACTGCGTATCATTTCTGCTATCATTTTCTGGGTTGAGAATCACCCAAAAACCAGGAGTAACTGAGATGTTGTCATTTAGTCGATAACGATAAAATGCTTCGATATGGTAAGCGTTGTCTCGGTCTTGACGGATATCACTGTTAGAGACATGGGGTGGTATACCAAAGAGAATTCCTGGCAGATTGCCTCTACCACCCACATCGGGAAACGACACACCAACCGCCCCAAACCAGACATTGGCATTGTCACCATTGTTCACAAAAAGAGAATCTGTTCCACCCCTACCATTGGAAATATCACTCAAACCAGAATTCTTGGCATTTGCCCAAATATATCCACCCCAAGCGTGGACTTGGAAATTCGGGGAGAAGCGATAGTATCCCTGTGTGCCGACAATATCGTTGGAAGTAGCAATATTGTTGCCAAAGGGAGCGTTTGACAAGACGTTACCCGTCCCAGCGGAGAGATCGATTACTCCAGCAGGGCTATAGCCATGAGAATAGGCAACACCGATTGCTCCTTGCTTACCATAATAGGCTAAGTGCGCTAGGGCGTTGTAGCCGCCATCAAACAAGCCGTTACTCCCTGATGGCACATTGGGACTGTTTGCTAAATAGCCCAAGGTGAGAACCAAGTCTTTGGTAATGTTCCAGTTAGCCGCTGCACCACCGCCACCTCGCCGGAATAAGGGACTGTATGACCCAAAAAGTGAGGGAACTCCATTGCCATCATCAGCGATTGTGGGGGGAGTGACGGTGGTTGTAATGTCGGTGTAACCAATGCCTGTAGGCCCAACAACGAAGTTAAGGGATTCACTGACTGGGAAGTAATAACGGATGTGGGGGACAAGAAGTGTATCGTTGCTGTCATAATCGAAGTTCAGGCGTGTCATCCCTGTGCCTGTGGCTGCGGCAATTTGGCTTGCACCATTGGAATTCGCAAAGTTGCCAAATTCTAGCCGGACTCGCAATAAATCTTTGCCAGTAAAACTGCTCTCAAAGTTGAGACGACCCCGATTGGAAAAGTAGAGATTGGATTCATCGCGATCGCCACCTACTCTATCGCCAAAGGTATCACTAATAGCGGTAATAATTTGAGCATTCAACCTAGTAGTTGTGGAAAACTGCTGCGCCTCCAATGTTGCTGTATGTGCCTCTAAGGTATCTACTCGTCCGCGCAGAGTTGTCAGTTCAGCGGCAAAGTCTTGCTGCAACTTTTGCATCACTGCCAAATCTTGCTTATTAACTAAATCGCTAGTAGCTGTAGAAATTAACTCATTAATCCGATCCAAACAAGCATTTAAACCTGCGGCAAACTCATAACGGGTTAAGGCACGGTTGCCGCGATAGGTAGAATTGGGATAACCTGCAATACAACCGTAGCGTTCCACCAGCGATTGCAATGCACCAAATGCCCAATCGGTTGGTTGGACATCAGAAAACTGGGAAACAGAAGTGACTTGTCCCTGCAAACTCCTATTAGCATCTGCTGCATTCGGATCGTCTTCTGGAGGTGCTGCCCAAACTGCTGGAATTGCCAAAAATAGAAGAAAAAAACTATAAAAAAGAGTTTTGATCATTGACTTATTAGTTGAAAATGGTTGAATTTTGAGTTTAGGTTTTAGGTTACTTAAAGCAACGCTATGACTTTCTGCTCATTGCTGCTTTTAATAGCCGCTTCTATAATTTGCATTACATTAATTCCGTCTTCGGCGGTAACAGCAATTGGCTGATTATTAACAATAGATTTATACACGGCATCGTAATAGCCTAAATAGCTCCCCTGTGAACTTTTGACTTTTTCTCGAATTACTTTTGTGTCTTTTTCTGTATGCAGCAAGCCATATTCACTTTCCGGCTCTGTATACCAATCAAGTGTATTGGGCTTCATCCCTGCCACTAAATACTCTTCTTGCTTATCGGCTCTGCTTTTGAGAAAAGAACCCTTAGTGCCATGTATGATATAGGCTGGCGCAGGTTCACGTACAAGGAAGCTTGCTTTTAATTTGACGCGCAGTTTGTCGTAGTATAGTATCAACTCAAAATAATCATCTACCTGCGATCGCAGCCTAGTTATACGGATGTCTGCAAAAATAGCATCAGGCATCCCAAATAGATGCAAAGCTTGGTCTATTAAGTGCGGCCCTAAATTATTTAATGTTCCTGCTCCTGGACTTGGAGCTTCTACGTGTTGTTTATGGCTGAGGGTTGGTTTATATCTTTGAAACTGAAATTCTGCTTCAATAATATCACCTAATAAGCCTTCTTGAACAATTTTTTTGACTGTTTTAAAATCACTATCCCACCTCCGGTTTTGATATACAGATAATTTTTTGCCCTGTTTTTGCGCCAATTCTTTCAGGTTTTGGGCTTCTGCTACCGTTGTGGTGAATGCTTTTTCTACCACTACATGCTTATCTGCAAGCAATGCCTGTTTAGCATAATCGTAATGGGTATAAGTGGGTGTATTTACGACCACTAAGATGACGCGATCGTCTGCTAGCAATGCTTCTAAAGAAGGATAGCTTTTGACATCAGGATAATGTTCCTGTATCAGCTTTTTGCTTCTTTCCCAAGAACCGGCTAATTTAAATCCGGGATGTAAATCAATAAACGGCGCATGAAATACCATGCCGGACAAACCAGATGAACAAAGAGCCGTATTGATAGTTTCCATCTTTTTAGTAATTGACTGAAGCGAAATTTGGTATTTAGTTATTGCCTGATATTTGTTTACTGGATGTAGGATCGCAGAAGAGAGCAAGGGGAGAGAAAATACCTCTCCTCCTCTACGAATTACGAATTACGAATTACGAATTACATATCTTCTAACTCAATTCCTTTGGTTTCTTTAATAAAAAAGAGAATGAAAAAGAATGAGGTAGCTGCTGCAATTGTATAGAGTCCATAGGCAGAACCTAGACCGAAATATTGCAGTATGGGAGGAAATGTTGTGGAAATGATGAAATTCGCAACCCATTGCATGGCAGCAGCAACTGAAAGTGCAGCGCCTCGAATTTTGTTATTAAACATTTCTCCCAATAGCACCCAAACCACTGGCCCCCAGGAGAAGCCGAAGCAAAACACATAAAGGTTAGCTGCAAGGAGAGCGAGAGTCCCGGCGCTTCCGGTGAGATTGGGGTTTCCAGCAGCATCAAGGGGAGCATTGCCAAAGAGATAAGCCATCGTCCCCAAGGTCAAGGTCATGCCAATCGACCCTACTATAAGTAAGGGCTTACGACCAAATCGATCCACGAAGGCGATCGCAATCAATGTTGTAATAATGTTGACGGCTCCTGTAATCACCGTAATTGATAGGGAATCTTTTTCGGAAAACCCAACGGCCCGCCACAAAACGCTGCTGTAATAGAAGATTACATTAATCCCAACGAATTGCTGTAATACAGATAAGCCGATTCCTATCCAAACAATGGGGAGGAGTCCACCACTTCTGCTTAAGAGGTCAGAGAACTTAGGCTGACGTTCTCGAAGCACTGTCTGCCGAATTTCTTCGATTTTTGGCAGCACATCACCCCCTAAAATCTTGGTCAGAACGTTAGCAGCTTCTGGTTCTCGTCCTTGGGCAACCAAGTATCGGGGAGATTCGGGAATCATTAAAGCAGACATTCCGTAAAGCACGGCTGGAGGAATTTCTGTCCAAAACATCCAGCGCCAAGCGCTTATGCCAAATAAAAACGGCGATTCGGCTGAACCTGCGGACACAGCAATAAAGTAGTCGCATATCAGTGCAATGAAAATTCCAACTACGATCGCTAATTGTTGCAGAGATCCTAATCTTCCGCGCAAATGGGTGGGAGAACATTCTGCAATGTAAGCTGGGGCAATGACACTAGCAGCACCAACTGCAATGCCACCTAATACCCGCCAAAAGGTAAAATCCCAAATTCCAAAGGGCAGCCCGGAACCAATGGCACTGATGGTAAACAACACTGAAGATGCTACCATTGCCTTGACTCGACCATAACGGTCTGCAATCTTTCCTGCATAAATGGCTCCGACCGCAGAACCCAACAATGCCAGGGATACCGCAAGACCAATCTGTACGCTGTTGGCGTTAAAGTCTTTGGCAATGGCTCCAACCGCACCGTTAATTACAGCAGTATCAAAACCGAACAGAAAACCGCCGAGGGCAGCAGCACCAGCAATTAAAATCACATAGAATGTGCTGGATTTACGACGAACAGTAGTGGTAGACATAAGTTTGTATATTGGGAATTGAGTATAGGAGGCAGAGGGGCAGAGGGGCAGAGGGGAAAGACTTACTGCAACTGCTCCTCTGCTCCCCTGCCTCTTTTTCACCGTCTAGAACGTCTGCGTAACCGATCGATCATTACTGCCAAAATAATTACTAGTCCTTTAACGACTAGTTGCCAGAAGTAAGATAGGTTCAACAAGGTTAAACCGTTGTTGAGAATAGCAATAATCAATGCACCGAGAAGTGTGCCGCCAATAGTACCAATACCACCTGTAAAGCTGGTTCCACCTAGAATAACAGCTGCGATCGCATCTAATTCATAACCCTGACCTAATACGCCACTGGCACTATAAAGACGGCTGGCGCTCATGATTCCTCCTAAGCCTGCCAGCAATCCGCTAATACCATAGACAAATAGCAACACCCGATTAACTTTAATCCCTGTTAATCTGGCTGCCCGCTCGTTACCACCGACAGCATATATCTGCACTCCTAAAACAGTTTGTCGCAATACAAACCAGCTAGCTATCACAGTCAGTAGCGCAATTATCACTAGCCAAGGAATGGGGCCGACGTATGTATTACCCACCCAAGCAAAATTTATGTCCCGGTTAATTAGGGTTGTACCCTTGGCAATTAAAAAGGCAACACCCCGCAAGGCTGTAAGTGAACCCAGCGTCACAATAAAAGGTGGCACATCCAAGAAGGTAATGAGCGCACCGTTGAGTAAGCCTAACAGCAATCCTGCCAGTAAGGCAGCAGGTACAGCCGCCCAACTTAAAGCCGGTAGTAGCGATACCAGCAATGCAACTACCGCAGAAACAGCCAATATTGACCCAACTGAAAGGTCAATACCGCCGGTGAGAATTACAAAGGTCATTCCTGTCGCCAGCACAATATTGATTGATGCCTGACGCAAGATATTGACGATGTTACCGCCGGTGAGGAAGTTGGGAGAAAGGAATGCAAATAAGATACAGATAATTACTAAGATTGGCAAAATACCCGCAACTTCCAACAGAGTGCTGATTGATTTCCGGTTGCGGGCTGCGGGATTGTTGGCTGATTTATTGATAGGTGGTCTGACTGTCTGACTCATAATGCTGATACCTCCGATGCTCCAGTTGCGTAGTGCATAATCTTTTCTTGGGTGATTTCTTTGCCAAGACTGCCATCCAGTTCGCCTACCAGCTGTCCCTCTCGCATCACTAAGACGCGATCGCTCATGCCGACAATCTCTGATAGTTCGCTGGAAACCATTAAAATAGCAACACCTTGTGCTGCTAATTCGCTCATAATTCGGTAAATTTCGCTTTTAGCACCGATATCTACGCCGCGTGTCGGTTCATCTAACATCAACACTCTCGGTTTAATGGCTAACCAACGCGCTAGCAGTAGCTTCTGTTGATTACCACCAGAAAGATCCAATGCTCTAATTTCCAAATTGGCTAGGCGGATATTAAAGTTTTCCACCGCGTCTGTTGACAGGCGATTCACTGAAGGCCAGTTAACAATTCCACCCCTTGCATCCTGCTTGAGTGTGTTGATAGCAATATTCTTGCGGGCGCTCATCTCCAGAAATAAACCTTGGTCTTTGCGGTCTTCTGGAACGTAGCCAATTCCCGCTTCAATGGCATCACTGGGGGTATTAATTTCCAGTTTTTTGCCATTCAAGAATACTTCACCACTAGCTTTGCGGTCTGCACCAAAAATCAGCCGGGATAGTTCTGTGCGTCCAGCACCAACCAACCCAGCTAAACCGAGAATTTCTCCAGCATGAAGTTCAAAACTAGCCGGCTCAATCTTCTTACGGGCGTCGCTCATATTTCTGACTGACAGCACCACTGGCCCAGGATTCATTTGCCGTTGATGTTCGTAAAAGTCTTGCATGGAGCGACCGACCATCATTTGCACCAATCGCTGGGGAGAAATTTCACTGCGTGTCAGACTGCCAATATATTGACCATCACGCAACACGCTAATCCGGTCAGCTAGGGCATAGATTTCTTCCATGCGATGGCTGATGTAAATAATGGCAATACCATCACGCCGCAGTTTGCGAATTACCTCAAATAAATGGTCGCTCTCGCGGTCAGACAATGCTGCTGTTGGTTCATCCATCACCAAAACGCGGCTTTTATCCTTCAGCGCCCTGGCAATTTCCACTTGCTGCTGTTCGGCAATGGACAAAGTACCAACTATTGTCTGGGCGGTAAAATTTGCTCCCAGGCTGTCCAGCACTTCTTCTGCTTCCAGTTGCATTGCTTTGCGGTCTAAAAACTGACCTCGCCGCAACTCGCTACCCATAAACATATTTTCGGTAACGGTTAAATTCGGTGCAACATTCAGTTCTTGATAAATGAGATTAATACCCGCTTTGCGTGCTGTCGCCGGATCGGTAATTTTCAGGGATTGACCATTGATGCGAATTTCTCCTTCATCGGCAATGTAAGCCCCAGCCAGGATTTTCATCAATGTGCTTTTGCCTGCTCCGTTTTCACCCATAAGGGCGTGAACTTCTCCGGGGTAAATGGTGAGATTAACATTTTGGAGCGCAGATACACCATGAAAGCGTTTCGTAATTCCTTGCATTTCTAACACTGGGGTGCTAGTTGGTGTATCAGAAAGTGGGGTTTCAATATTTGTTGTCATGAGCAAAATCTGTAAAAACTATTTAAAATTTGCGAACCTGAATTAGAAATTCTTGAAGAAGAATTCAGAATTCAGGAGTCAGAATGAATCAGTGGGGGATTCAGACCTCGCCACTGTCTTGTTGACCACTAAATATACAGATTTAGTGGGGGTCTTAAACCTCTGGATTCATCCACTCTTTCGTTCAAAATTCATGCTGTTAGCGGATAGCTAAGGTTTAGCCCATTCTGGCTCCTGACTCCTGAGTTCTGTTTCGATAAATTCATATTTGATCGATCGCAAAATCATGTTTTAAAAGCTGACTGGAGAAGCGATTAATTGCGTCTCTACTAAGGACTTGCAAAGAGATATTTTCATCCTTTGTTGTTAACGTTAGTTCAGAGAGATTGCGGGGAAAGTCTAAGTGCTATAAATAGACACTCAAACTTTCCACTGATGCACATACATAGCGGTTATCAATTGGGTGCAGTAGAGTTTTAACCTCTTTCTAAACCCATCTTTCTATTAAATAAAAGATAGGAAGAAAGATGGGTTTGGTATTAATTTAAGTGAAAACCGCCAGACATTCTAGGTATGTGCAAAAACTTTACAAATGCACCAAAGGATTGATATCAAAAGACATAATTTTCAATTGCAAATTCACAATTTGTATTACTTCCAGCCTTTTTCTGTGCTGACGTTATCTTTTGTGATCAACTTAACTGGAATCAAAATGGTGGAATTGCTAGGTTTTTTCCCATTTAAGATGTCGTTGCCAACTTGAACTGCTTTTTCGGCCATGCCTCGCGGATTTTGAGTAGCAGTTGCTGCATATATACCATCTTTATTAGCGATCGCAGTTATTGCTTCTGGCGCACCATCAACCCCAACAATAAAGAAATCTTTACGTTGTGCTTGGTTCGCTGCTAGTTCTGCACCGACTCCACTGGGATCGTTGATGGCAAAAACCGCATCAATTTTGGGAAAGGTTGTGAGCAAATCGGTCATAACTCTGAGTCCTCCATCCCGACTACCCTCTGCATTTTGATTTTTGGAGAGTATTTTGATATCGGGATATTTAGACAATACGTTCTCGCAGCCACTAACTCGCTGAATCACCGAGTCCACTGGCGGCCCGTTAACTATGACAACATTACCTTTACCTTTGAGGCGGTCAGCAATATATTTGCAACTAACTTCTCCAGCTTGGACATTATTAGTCGTAATGGTGGCATCTACACCTCCTTCTGCACCTGTATCTACCGCAATGACAATTCTACCTGCTTGTTTCGCTTTTTCAATTGCTGGTTTAATGCCACTTTTATCAGCAGCATTGACGATAATGATGTCAGTATTGGAAGCCGTGAAATTTTCAATTTGATTAGCTTGTTGATTGAGGTCATAGGCACTAGAAACTACGGTAACATTGACATCCTTACCGCCGATTTTCTTCGCTTCTGCCTCAGTTGCTTGTCCCATGAGAACGAAGAAGGGATTACTTAAATCACCAACGGTAAAGGCAACTGATTTTAATTTTCCATTGCCAGTGGCAGTTTGGGTCTCTGCACTAGTATTGGTAGCAGGTTTAGTATCAGTGTTAGTAGCTGTGTTGCCATCGGGAGAACCATTCGTACAGCCGATAAGACTACCACTGATGATACCAAGTAGACTAGCTGCGATCGCAATCTTTTTCACATTCATATATCTCCTACAAGTCATTCTGACTTACACAAATTTTGAAACCGATGTATTAAAAAAACAGGGTAAAATGTTCTAACCCTCCTGTATCAAGCCTTTTTCTATGTTTTATAATTACGAATTACGAATTACGAATTACGAATTATAAATTACCAGCCTTGATAGCTGCTGAGGTTCTCTCTAGTAACCAACTTGACTGGAATCAGGATATTTGGTGACTCAGGTTTTTTACCCTGGATGATATCGTTGCCAATCTGAACCGCTTTCTGAGCCATCCCTGCGGGATTTTGAGCCGCAGTTGCAGCAAATACACCATCCTTATCTTCCATTGCTTTGGTTGCATCTGGCGATCCGTCAACCCCAACAATAAAAAATTCTTTACGTCTTGCTTGTTTAGCTGCTAAATCTGCGCCGACACCGCTTTGGTCGTTAGTGGCAAAAACAGCATCAATTTTGGGAAAGGTTGTCAGCAAATCGCTCATGACTCTTAGTCCTCCATCCCTTGTCCCTTCAGCATTTTGCTCTTTAGATATGAGTTTAATATTCGGATATTTGGACAATGATTTCTCACAGCCACTCACTCGCTGATTGATTGAGTCCATCGGAGTCCCGTTGAGGATGACTACACTACCTTGACCTTTGAGGCGATCGGCAATATATTGGCAAGCTACCTCACCAGCTTGGGTATTGTTGGAACTAATCATCGCATCCACATCTGCATCAACGGCTGAATCTAATGCGATAACAACCCTACCTGCAAGCCTTGCTTGGTCAATAACTGGTTTAACTCCTTTTTTATCAACAGCGCTAAGGATAATTAGGTCAGTATTCGCAGCGGTAAAATTTTCGATTTGGTTGGTTTGTTGGTTCAAATCAAAGGCACTAGAAACTGCATTAACTCTGATATTACCCCCGATTTTCTGGGCTTCTGTCTCAGCCCCCTTCTGCACTGCATTATAGAAAGGATTGCCTAAGTCACCCAAAGCTACGCCGATTGTTTGCAATTTTTTATTTTGATTAGTAAGACTCTCTGCACTTATGTTAGTAGCTTTGTTGTTAGTATTAGTTGCAGTGTTATCACTTTTAACGCCATTTGTACAACCAACAACCGCGAAACCTAATATGCCAACTATGAGCGAAATTCTCTTCATATTTATAACAACGGATTTAAATTTGAGAAAGGTCATGACAATGTAAATAGGTCTGAAAATCTTAGACCTAACTGTAGTGATACTAATAGGTTTTGTAATTTTAAATCCAAAGGTCTTTTGATGTGACGCAATTGGAATTATTGCTATTAGTGTCACAAGAGAAAAGGGTTTATTCTTAAAGTAAAATCATGAACATTACACTACTTCAAATAATCACATTCTTTTGGTGAAATTACTTCGTAGTTCATAGCCTGACAACAGCTTTTAAGTGAAACTTCCAAAAATTAGTTTTATTAAAGTTGTCAATCTTTATTTGTTTTGACTTTTTTCATTTTATCCCGCTCCTGTGCAAAAATTAACTTTGTTTATCGAACTTTACAAATGAGAAAGATTTTGAATCTCGCGATATAACCCAAAGTCTTCTTTTCAAAGCATTCGCATAAATTAGCCTATTCAATATTAGGGATAATGTTAAAAACGTTAACATTTCTCAACCAATATCTCTCAGAAAAGATACTATTAGAGTAGAGAGCTTTTTGATTGTGAATGCTAGATTCTGAAAAATGTAAACATCCTTTAGTTAGATTTTCTAAATGAACTCTCATCAGCTTGCCAAGCGTATTTATTTGTTATTCTTCCTCCATCATTGACAGGCAATAGAGGAGTAAACAAGATAATATTTTTAAGGCTGATTAGGGATAAAGAACATTTGCATATCAATATCTTGTTCTTACGTTATCCCCTGAGAAATAGAAGATTCTGAATTCTTCTTCAAGCAGTTTAAAACTTTAATGTTGCGGGTAAATATTTAGTCACCAAATCTTCATAGTATGGTTTTAATTTCTGCCAATCAGGAGGAATAGGGTTTTTTGAATACAAATCGTAGGGATTGAACAAACGTACCCATTTAAACATTTCTCGATCGTGTTTATCCATCAAATGTTCATACGCATTGTCACGATGTTGAGGATAAAATGAGTGATAGCGAAGCATATACAATGCAGGTTCGGGCAAATAGTTTTTCATCATTTGATAAAAATACTCATCATGCCCCCATGACATGTGTACATTACTCAATCCACAGTTAGGCTCATAAATGCCATATTTAGTGTTGTAATCGGGGTTATGATAATCAGGGTTTTCTTTGAAGAATTCTGAGAAAACAATCTTATCAGAAAATGTACAACCTACAGGATAAGTATCGCCTACGGTAGCCCATTGAGGTTCACCAAACAGACAAAGCACTTTCCCCATATCGTGAAAGAAGCCAGTAAGTACCATCCAGTCAGGATGATTGTCGGCGCGAATGGCTTCTGATGTTTGCAATAGGTGCTGTAACTGATCCATGTCTGTATCGGGATCGGAATCATCGACTAATTGATTCAAAAATTCGACCGCATCCCAAACAGACATTTCTTTTTTATCAAACTTCAAAAATTCTTTTTCTTTTTGAAGTACAAAATTATATGTTTGATTAATATGATTTAACCGATAAAACTCTTTCACCGTATCCCTAATAGTCGTTTCGTAATTCCTGTACTCCTCAGTAGTTTTACCTTCTTTAACTATGCTGTCTGGATCGGGATAACGATTAAGTAAGTCTTCTTCCCATTCTTCTAGTGAATGTAAGGGATTGTTTTGAAGCTGAAGAATGGCATTATTTAAAATTTGAGACATATCTTCCTACTTGTCGATATTGTATTTGTTACATGGTACTTTCGCACTCTTTTATGCACAGGTGTGCATAGACTCGTCTTGGACTTATTTATTATTTTTGCACACGTGTGCAAAAATATGTGTTAAGTTTCATTTCGTCTTTGGATACTTATGCACAACCTACTTCCATAAGTGTCCGATCCGATCTGTTTGGTTCAGATTAAAAAGAGTGCTTTTGTTTTTTGCACATCCGTACATAAATTTACTAAACATAAGATAATCTTTTAGCTTATACACGTGTGCAAAGGCTATACTTATGAAATATTATGTCTGACTCAACCAGCCTAGTATCAATTTGTCAATTGTACAGCAGTGGAATACTTAACAATATTAGCCAACTCTTGTAGTTGGTTTATCGCTTCTGCACCTTCCAACTTCATTAATTCGCGATCGTCCCACAATTCCATCCAAGTAATTCCGTAATCAGACACTAAAAACCGAATCAGGTGCTTTTCTTTCAGGCTAACCATAAATGAAGCACTCTTCATTTGATCGCCGCATGTATAACAAGACGCAGTATAGCCACGCCGCTCAAGTATAATTGTCAAGGCTTGCAGGTTCATTACCAAGTCTTGAACGAATTGCTGATGCTGTTGCGCTAATCTTAGAAACACTAGTTTTCTCCTACCATTACAGTTATCTGCTTGCTTTGATATTTATTTAGACTTACATCTGATGCGATTTAGTTGCCAAAAGTTCGTGTTTTCCTAGATACGTGATTAATCTTAATATTACGGTTGTCACCAATAAGGGAACTCCAAGAAATAAATTATCCAATATTGTGGGGTGGGCATCTTGCCCGCCTTGTAGACTGGGCGGGCGAGACGCCCACCCCACAAGAGTTAATTGAATATTTTTTTATTTGGAAGTCCCTAAGCTAAATTTCGAGAGCAGTTCTAATGTTTTGGACAATTATCTGGGGCGGCTGTGCAACATCCATACATAGAGTATCTACTGGTTCTTCAAGGGTATAAAACTGGCTGTCGAGTAGTTTCTCGCTCATGTAATGATTGCTACGCTCTTGTAAGCGCATTTGAATCAACTCATAAGACCCTTTGAGGTAAACTAGTTTGGTGCGTTCGCTATCCAATACCAAAAATTTCCGATAGCTATCTTTTAAAGCCGAACACGCCAGCACCACATTTTTATTTTCTTGTAGCCAGTGTTTAATAGCTGTTTGCAAATCTTGTAACCAAGGCATCCTGTCAGCTTCACTCAGAGGGATACCGCACCGCATTTTCTCAACATTCTCTGGCGAGTGGAAAGTATCTGCGTCGCTAAATTCCCATTCTAAGGAGTCTGCTAGCAGTTTTCCGATGGTGGTTTTCCCAGAACCTGATACACCCATGACGATAATAATCATTTTTCTCTTAATAAAAGTTCAACTAATTCGGAATTTGTAATTCATAACTTGTAGTTGTAATCATGGACGGAGGTAAAAATTAAGACTATTAACTCCTTTCCATGCGAAATGTGAGTTGTATTAAAATCTCTTGACAAATCACGATTATTTTCTATAATACATACAAATGCACACGTGTGCAATAATTAAAAGCTAAGATAAAATAATGAATAAACGAAGAATTTCAATTGAAGATATTGCCCGCAGAGCAGGCGTTTCTCATTCTACAGTTTCACGCGCTTTGCGAGATAATGCTCTCATTAGCCCAAAAGTGCGAGAAGAAATTAAGCGACTGGCAGAGGAGATGAGTTATGTGCCAAATGCTATTGCTCAAAGCTTGCAAAATAAACGTACTAATACTATTGGTGTAGTAGTAACTTCAATTTCAGATCCCTTTTACGCTGAGGTGGTAGAGGGAATTGAGAAGATAGCCAAACCAGCGGGTTTGAGTGTTTTATTGAGTGCTTCACACCGAGATTTTGAGCAAGAAATGGCAGCTATTGATACTTTTCATCGCCGTAGGGTGGATGGGATCTTAATAGCTGACTCGCGAATTAGTAAACAACATACTAAACAACTCACACAAATTGCTATACCAACAGTTTTAATTAATAGTCAGACTGAAGATCAATCGGAAATATTTCATTCAGTAGCAATAGACGATCGCTTAGGTGCTAAATTAGCCACAGAGCATCTAATTAGTTTAGGACATACTGTCATTGGTTATCTGGGTGTAGGCGATCGCAGCAGGTCAAATAAGCAGCGCCTAGAAGGATATCAAATGGCCCTTGCGGAAGCTGGGATTCCACAAAATACTGATTGGGTTTCAATTAGTGATGAATATGATATCAGAACCAGCGATGTGAACACTGGACAAAATATGCTATCTAAACTATTGGCTGCGGAAGTTACAGGCATATTTTGTTACAACGATATGGTAGCAATTGGCGCTCTGTTAGCTTGTCAAGAATTAGGTATTTTAGTACCGCGAAATTTAAGTATCGTCGGATTTGATGGTATTGCTTTAGGCGGTTACGTTACGCCTGCACTGACCACAATCAGCCAGCCAATGTTGGAAATTGGTGGCTATGCCATGCAAATGTTACTCGATTTAATAGAAGAAAAAACTGTGGAAAACCGCGTTTTATCTCCTTTTCTATTAAAGCGTGGTAGCAGTGCAGCATTATTAACAATTTAAAATTCAAAACAATTTATACAAAAATTATGTTAACTAAAAAACTGGGTTTATCTCCCGATCGCTGCTTTTCTCCAGAACCAGTTCAAAGACGACTAGCCCATCAATTTTTTGATAGCATATCTGCGTTACCTCTGGTCTGTCCACACGGACACGTAGATCCAGCTTTGTTAGCTAATCCCGCAGCCCGTTTTGGTTCACCAACGGAATTACTGATTATTCCTGACCACTACCTTTTGCGGATGCTCTATAGTCGGGGCGTATCTCTGCAAGCTTTGGGGATACCAAGCAATGATGGTTTATCAGTAGAAACCGACCACCGTAAAATCTGGCAATTGTTCGCCGACCATTTTTATCTATTCCAGGGTACTCCGTCTGGGTTGTGGCTGAAAGAGGAACTAACTAACGTCTTTGGGTTGGATGAACCTTTAAACTCTCGCAACGCCGGATATATCTATGATTGTCTAGAAGGTTTGTTAGCCTTACCGGAGTTTTCGCCTCGTGCTTTATTCAAACGCTTTAATATCGAAGTGCTTTGTACTACCGATGCCGCCAGTGATAACCTAGAGAATCAGCGATCGCTCCACGAAGAAGGTTTCACTCAAATTAGACCAACTTTTCGCCCCGATGCAGTAGTTAATCTGGATGCTCCTGGTTGGCGGGAAAATCTTAGCAAGTTGGAAAGCACTATCGGTAGAGAAATTAATACTTATGCCAATTTTGTGCAAGCTTTAGAAGAACGTCGAGCTTTCTTTAAAAAAATGGGTGCGACAGCTACCGATCAAGGTGCAGCTACACCTTATACCACACGCCTTTCTGACCAAGAAGCCGAAGCTATCTTTGCGAGAGCATTAACTGGGAAGCGGAATCCAGGTGATGTCGAAAATTTTACCGGTCATATCTTCATGGAAATGGCGCGGATGAGTGTGGAAGATGGCTTGGTAATGCAAATGCATTGTGGTGTGATGCGCAATCATAACCTGGCTTTATTTGAGAGATTTGGAGCTGATAAAGGTGCTGATATTCCCGTAAAAATAGAGTGGACTCACAATCTGCACCCGTTATTATCAGCTTACGGTAGCGATCGCCGCTTCCATTTAATCATTTTTGGCATGGATGAAAGCACTTATAGCCGCGAAATGGCTCCGTTAGCTGGTCATTATCCCAGTGTCTTGCTCGGCCCACCTTGGTGGTTTCACGACAGCGTAAATGGTATGGAGCGTTATTTCAATCAGGTAATGGAAACTGCGGGAATTTATAATACTGCTGGATTTAATGATGATACACGGGCTTTCGTTTCGATTCCGGCTCGTCATAATGTCTGGCGGCGGGTAGCTTGTAATTGGTTGGCTGGATTGGTTGCACGGGGATTGGTGGAGGAGGAGGAAGGGTATGAGATGGCTCGTGCTTTGGCTTATGACCTTGCTAAGGTTGCTTATAAGTTGGACTAATACCAATTTTCCGAAATCAAGCTATTAGAACTAAAGCGTGTTTTCAAAGTTTTAGATCCCCCCAACCCCCCTTAAAAAGGGGGACTAAGAGTTTCTTAAAGTCCACCTTTTTAAGGGGGATTTAGGGGGATCTAAAAAGTTATAGGCTAAACGAGTAGTTTGAAAAAAGCGCTAGAGGAAATCTGCAAACCCAGATAAAATATTGACTTTTTTAATTACGAATTACGAATTACGAATTACGAATTACGAATTTAAATGAGCGGGGGAATGGTTGATGCCAGATTTGATTTTAAGTAAACTTTTTAGCTTGAAGGAGCGGGTAGCGGTAGTTACTGGTGGTTCTGGTGTGCTTGGTGGGGCTATGGCAAGGGGTTTGGCTCTGGCTGGAGCGCGAGTGGTGGTTTTGGGTCGCAATGAAGTTAGGGCGGGGGCGGTGGTGGCTGAGATTACTGCTGGTGGTGGAGAAAGTATGGCTGTGGTTGCAGATGTTAGCGATCGCTCTCAATTAGAAATCGCTAGGGATGTTATTATACAGCGTTGGGGTGAGATAGATATCTTGGTAAATATGGCTGGCGGTAATATTCCGGCTGCCACAATTACTGCTGATGCGACTATTTTTGATATGCCACATACAGCCTTTGAGGAAGTAGTTAGTCTCAATTTAGTTGGCACTTTACTACCTTGTCAGGTTTTTGGTCAAGCAATGGTGGAAAGAAGTCAGCCCCACGGTTGCATTGTGAATATTTCTTCTATGTCTGCCATTCGAGCGATTAGCCGGGTGGTTGGTTACTCAGCTGCGAAAGCGGGGATAGATAACTTTACTCGCTGGTTAGCCGTAGAACTCGCCCAAAAGTATGGTGATGGAATGCGAGTAAATGCGATCGCACCAGGTTTTTTTATTGGCGAACAAAATCGGAATTTACTCCTAAATGCAGATGGCAGTTTGACCAAACGTGGGCAAAAAATTATTGACCATACCCCCGCCGGACGTTTCGGAAAACCAGATGAATTACTCAGTACCTTGATTTGGTTATGTAGTTCTGGTTCTAGTTTTGTTAACGGGGTAGTTGTGCCGATAGACGGTGGATTTAGTATCTACAGTGGAGTTTAATAATGTCATGTATTCACTGGCTGTAAATAACGGAACACTTTCAGATGAGCAAGTTTCCGAGTTAGTTCATCAAGCTTTCGCAGACCCTAAGTTTGATGGACAGCGCATCTTGGTGTTAATTCCAGATAGTACCCGCACTGCTCCCATCCCGCAAATGTTTCGATTGCTTCATCAGGAGTTGAGTCAAAGAGTAGCGGCTCTAGATTTTTTAATTGCTCTGGGTACACATAATCCGATGAGTGAAGAACAAATCAATCACTTGGTAGGAGTAACACCGGAGGAGCGAGAAACAACCTTTAAAAAAAATCGCATATTTAACCATCTTTGGAATCAGCCAGATACCTTTATTTCTTGTGGAGTAATTTCGGCAGAAGAGATAGCAGAGATTAGTAATGGAATGCTACATCAGTCAGTTGATGTGCGGATTAATAAGCTTGTCACAGAATACGATGTAATCGTGATTTGCGGCCCAGTTTTTCCCCACGAAGTTGTCGGTTTCTCTGGTGGCAATAAATATTTTTTTCCTGGTATTGGTGGTCAAGAAGTAATTAATCTCTCGCACTGGTTAGGTGCTTTAATTACTTGTTACGAAATTATTGGTACGCTGGGAATAACACCAGTCCGGCGTTTGATTAACCGAGCCGCTAACCTGATTTCTACCCCAAAACTTTGTTTGGCGATGGTGGTTGCACCCAAAACAAATCAGCTAGCTGGACTCTATATAGATAAACCAGAGTCAGCCTGGGAAGACGCTGCAAAATTATCAGCTAAACTGCATATTAAATATGTAGATCGGCCTTTTAAAAAAGTGCTTTCAGTCATGCCCCAAATGTATGATGACATTTGGACAGCAGCTAAAGGAATGTATAAGCTAGAGCCAGTAGTGGCCGATGGAGGCGAGGTAATTATATATGCACCTCACATTACTGAATTTAGCTATACACACGGCGAACTTTTATCCGAAGTTGGCTATCATGTCCGGGATTACTTTCTCAAACAGTGGGATAAATTTCAAGAGTATCCTGCTGGAGTGCTAGCCCATAGTACTCACTTAAAAGGGATGGGTACTTTTGATCCGATAAAAGGAGAACAAGCACGAATTCGCGTTACTTTAGCGACTGGGATTTCTGCTGAACGTTGTGCTGCTCATAACTTAAACTATCGCGATCCGGCGACTATTCAACCCACTGAATGGGCGAATCGAGAGGATGAAGGCATATTGCTTGTGCCCAAGGCTGGCGAGATACTATACCGTCTCAGTTACGGCAATTTTCAGGCAACTAAATCATAGTTTTCGAGACGCGATAAATCGCCGTCTCTACAAGTGTTTTGGTCTTATCTGAACTGTATTGAATCATAAACTGCGATATCTACGATGGGCTACGCCTACGCAATTGCAGTTTATGATTTTCCACTTCGCGCTATTCTTGATCAAACGTCAACGAATCAGTTTATTGCAGCGAACAAAAAAGCATGGGTGGGAAATTAATTGTATTTGAAGGGGTGGAAGGCTGTGGCAAAACCAGCCAAATGCAGCTTTGTTCTGAGTGGTTGGAAAGTCTCGGTGTTTCTGTGGTGTTAACTCGCGAACCAGGGGGAACAGAGTTAGGTTTACATCTTCGGCGCTTGCTACTAGAAAAGTCAGAAGATAAACCAGTTGCAGAAGTGACAGAACTCTTATTGTATGCTGCTGACCGATCGCAACACGTTGAACAAGAGCTTAAACCAAATCTCGCAGCCGGTAAATATATTTTATGCGATCGCTACACTGACTCTACCATTGCCTACCAAGGATATGGTCGCGGTCTGAATATGAGTTTAATCAATCAGCTTAATAATATTGCTACTGGTGGTTTAGAAAGCGATCTAACTATTTGGCTAGATGTCGATGTCGAGGTCGGCCTGTCCCGCAAACTCTCAGATAAAGTAGGACTAGACCGCATTGAACAAGAAGCGATCGCTTTTCATCGGCGCGTTCAACAAGGATACGCACATTTAGCAGCATCCCATCCCTCACGAATTGTTCGGGTAGATGGCAGCTTCAGTAAAGAAGCTGTAAAAGAGGTAATTCAAGGAATTTTACGCGTACATCTGCACTTGGCGACGTAGGGAAAAATAAACCTAACAGCTTTTTATGAGAGTTTGGGCAAACTAGATATGGTGTTTTTGACTGATTTTTTTAACCAGTTGCAATACGCTTGGGTTATATCATGTCCGCTAGATTACTTATCCCTGTTTTGTCACTCTGGCGGTAGTATAATAAGGTACAAATGCTAGAACCAAGACACAGAGTATGGTACAGCCCCGTCCAGCCGCACCAACAGTTAAATTTGTGGACGAATATTGCCAGTGGTATAAAAGCCTGTTTCCAGATGTTAGGAGCTTCGAGGCTTTTAAGTACCTTCATGTAGGGTGTATTTCTGAACTAAAACGGAAAACCCTACCAGAAATAGCAAAGATTGTAGGATTGGATAACCAACAGGGTTTACATCATTTTTTAACTACATCACCGTGGGATATAGAGAAGTTAAGAGATTTGCGATTAGAGCTAATTTTACAAGTACTAAAAGGTAGACCAATCATTCTGATTATTGATGAAACAGGAGATAAAAAGAAAGGGAATAAGACAGATTATGTGAAACGACAGTATATAGGAAACTTGGGGAAAGTAGAGAATGGAATTGTGGCAGTAACAGCGTATGGCGTATTCTGCGGTATGACTTTTCCACTGCTATTTGAAATATATAAGCCTCGTGAAAGATTAAAGCCAGAAGATAAATACCTAACCAAGCCACAAATAGCAGCAATTCTCATGCGAAAGCTCAAGTCAATGGGCTTTAAATTTAACTTAGTACTGGCAGACAGTTTGTATGGAGAAAGTGGAACTAACTTCATATCTGTGTTAGATGAAATGAATCTAAACTATATAGTAGCGATTCGCTCAAACCATGATGTGGATTTACTTCCAAGACAATATACTCAATATTTAAAGTGGCACAAGTTTAAACGAGTATTTTCTGATCTGAGTAGTGAAAATAGGTTTATCAGAGAAATAATTCATGGTAAACGTAGCGAAAATAGGTACTGGCAGATTACCACAGACCGAGAGAAATTACCTGGTAACACTACTTGGTATGTAATGAGTAAATACCCAGACCTTACACCAAGAGATGTGGGAAACTTTTACGGTTTAAGAACTTGGGTTGAGTATGGGTTGAAGCAAAGCAAGAATGAATTAGGTTGGTCAGATTATCGGCTAACTCACTACCCGGATATTGAACGCTGGTGGGAGATTGTTTGTAGCAGCTATTTAATGGTTAGCCTACACTCTGAACAAATCCAGTCTTCTGTGCCAAAATCTCCATCAAAATTAGCTTCGCATCCCTGGTGGAATGATGAAAAAGGCTGGAAGAATATTCTTAACAATCTCCGCTTAATAATTCAACCTTTTACCTTATTTAACCTAATATATCCCTGGTTAACAGTTTTTCCTATTCCCCAATTGTCCTTGGGTTTTTCTAAACTTCAATCTATTATTTATAGCCTCACTAGTTCAATTTTTATTTCTCTAACTCACCCTGATTTCTACTTTTCCTCTGCCTAGAGTGACAAAACAGGGTTATTAAACCTGAAGAACCCCACCCCGCCAAAGCTATGCTTTGTCTCCCCTCCCGAAGAGCGGCTACGGTGTACACACATCTTTGTATAAAA